>JBFJWU010000278.1:0-4949 GCA_041623475.1 bacterium
CTATTCCTGGACACGCTGGCGGCAAACCGTCCGGGTACTGACATTCCCGGCATCCATTGGCGCGACGGAGAATCGGTCTATTCCGGCCCGGCGAACAGCCAGGCGCTGGATATGGATGAACTGCCGTTTCCGGATCGGTCCAAACTGGACCTGCCGCGATACCAATGGAGTGTGCCTGGTGAAGGACTGAAAGTCATGGCCAGCGTCCAGGCCAGTCGCGGCTGCCCACTTCGTTGCATTTTCTGCTCCGAAGACATGATCTATCCCAAGGCAATCCGTTGGAAAAGCGTTGACCGGGTCCTGGAGGAACTGGAGCAGATCAAGCGCACAACGCCAGCGCAGCATATTGTTTTTCTCGACGACACGATTACACTCAACCGCAAATGGGCAACGGAATTGTTTACTGGTATCCACCAGGCAAATTTCGGCTTCACCTGGGAAGGCGAAACAACGGCCAATCGCGTCGACGAAGAGATTGTCGCCCTGATGGTCAAATCCGGGCTGAAGCGCATCAACTTTGGCATCGAATCTGGCGACCCGGAAATGCTGGCGCGACTGGGCAAGGGGGTAAAACTGTCAGAGATTCGCCCCGCCTATCGGTTGATGAAACGGTTCGGGGTCGAAACCCGGGGCAGTGTCATCCTCGGGAATCCCTACGAAACGCGGAAATCGGTCTGGAAGACGCTGCGTTTCATCTGGAGCTTGAACAGCCTGGACCAGGCATATATCAACATCGCTGCCCCCTACCCGGGCACGGCATTGCGGGATATGGCCCTCAGTGGCGAAGGTGGTGTCACTGTGCACGACACCAGCTATGGGGCACTGCGGCGCTACGGTGGCGGAGTGATGACGGTCAACGACCTGACACCCTCTTACCTGGCTCGTGTCCAGCGGATCGGCACGCTGGTGTTCTACGCACATCCTCGTCGGCTGTACTACAACCTGAAACGCAGCGGCCTGAGAGCCATGGTTCGCAATGTCAAGGCCTTTTTGATGAGCTTCCGCGGACGCAACGCCCCGGTCCAGGTTATGAGCGGGATCTGATGGCCATACGTTCTTTGTCGGTTGTGATCCCGACGTTCAACGAGGAATTATCACTCCCGGAAACGTTGCAGGATGCAATTTCCACGTTGTCCAAGGCGGAAATTCAATTTGAATTGCTGGTCGTTGACGACGGAAGCACCGATGGTACCGCTGCTCTCGTAGCAAAATTCGCCGGTCAGGATCCACGAGTTCGTCTGATTCAGCAGGATCGGAACTGCGGCGTTGGTGCGTCGGCGCGCAACGGATTCAATGCTGCGAGGTACAGCCATATTCTGTACACGGATGCCGACCATCCGTTTGATTTTGCGATTATCCCCAGGCTATTGCGACGGGCTGAAAGGAACGAGTTTATCGCCGGATTTCGTGTTGACCGGGACACGGAAGGCCCGCTCCGATATCTTCTCGGGCTGGCATATCGGTGGGCTGTGCGACTGACCTATGGACTGAATTACCGCGATATCGGGTTCGCGTTAAAGTTGTTTCCGGCAAGTCTGCTTTTGGATCAGCACCTGTATTCCCGGACTGGGGCTATCGATGTCGAACTACTCAGCCACGCAAGGCACAAGAATTATCCGGTTCGCCAATACCCCGTCAACTACGTCGCAAGGAAATACGGGATATCAAGGATTGCGACCCCTGCCAATATTGTCGCCATGGCCATCGAACTCCTTCGGATTCGCAGACAGGTTCTGGCATCTGCTCGCGTTCCGGTCTCAGATCGGTCCGTTGAAGGGCGGCGAAGCCAGTTGCGGCTACTCAACGGCAACGACGAGTGGGTTGCATGACACCCGAACCCACTGCTGCTATTCGGATTTTTTGAACCCGACATTGTTTGACGCGGTTCCTTGCGATATTCTGAACCGCGAAAAATGAGAACACCCAACTTCAATATCCCGCTGGTCAACAAGCTGATGCAGGAATTCGTGCGTCAGCTGTTAATCCCCGCCACCCTGGTTGTCATTGCATTTGTGCTGGGGACTGTGGGATATGTGATCCTCGGCGGCGGTAAATGGTCGGTTCTGGATGCCGCCTATATGACCAGCATTACATTAACGACGGTTGGCTATGGTGAAGTCCTGGCTGGAATGGACCAGAGCCCTGTCGCCCGGCTGTATACACTGGTCCTGATGTGGGCAGGGATGGGCGTCACATTGTTTGCCATTTCGTCAATTACCGCATTTGTCGTCGAGCGCAACCTGGGTCGGCTGTACAAGGAGAGAAAGATGGAAAAGCAAATTGCAGCCCTGAAAAACCACTACATCGTCTGTGGTGCTGGCCGTACAGGTGTCCATATCATCCACGAGCTATTCACGACCAAGCGACCGTTCGTTGTCGTTGAAATAAGTGAAGAACGCCTGGAGCATCTGGGTGCGCATTACGACGGAATCCTGACCATCCACGGTGACGCGACAGACGAGGAAACGCTGGAACGAGCCGGAATCCAGGCAGCCGGCGGCCTGATTGCGAACGTAAATGAAGACAGTCGCAATCTGTTGATCTCGGTCCAGGCACGGTTTGTTCGCCCTGACCTGACCATCGTTGCCCGGGCCGAGGACAACGCACTGATCAGCAAGTTTGAGCGGGCCGGCGCGGACTACGTGGTCAGCCCCAGCTTTATCGGCGGCATGAGGATGGCCAGCCAGATGCTGCGGCCGAACACGGTAACGTTCCTCGACCGGATGTTGCGTGGCCAGGATCCCTCAATCCGCGTCGACGAGGCCACCGTCGAGGCCGGGTCCAAAATCGAGGGCAAAACATTGGCCCAGGCCGAAATATTCTCTCGAACCGGCCTGCGACCAATTGCGTTCCAGCCCGCCGGGGCGAGCGCATTCCAGTACAATCCCAGCGGCGACGAGGTCCTGACACCCGGGTCCATCATTTTTGTTGTGGGCAACCCGGACCAGCTTGCAAGCCTTCGCGACCTCTGCCACAACTAAGACCCTTGTGAATAACTACCGCCCTGCGGTTGTGGCGCACCGTGCCAATGGGTTCGGTTTTCCAGAGAACACCGTGCCTGGTTTTGCTGCGGCGGTTCAGGCCGGGATCGACGGGATTGAAACCGACATCAGGCTGACGGCAGACGGCATCCCTGTGATTCACCACGACTCCAGGGTCAAGTCGACCGGCCAGGAGATCCACCAGACCACGACAGCCGACCTGCCGCATTGGCTTCCGACATTGGCGGACATCGTTGCAACCATCCCGCCGTCGTTATTGCTGGATGTCGAAATCAAGCCGGGTATCAAACCGGTGGCCCCGGTTCTGGATGTGTTGCAGGGTTTTCAATCGTGGCGCGCCAGTTCATTTGACTGGACCGTGCTGCGGGCCGTGCGATCAATAAACCCGGATGTCGAAATCGGGATGCTGGTCCCGGACGATGCGGTGCATTCGGACCTGGTTGCTGCATCTTTGGAATTGAACGCAACGGGGCTGCACCTGTCAGTCGCCCAGATCCAGGCTGGAATGGCCAGCGTGGCCAGCTCGCTGAATCTGCAGGTACGGGTCTACACAGCCAATGATGTCGATCAGTGGGAACTGTCCCGGCAAGCAGGTGCTCAGACAATCATGACCGACAAACCTTTAGAGCTCCGGGAGTGGTTGTCGTCAAACAGATAGTAACCATTATTCTGTTGCTGCTCGCCACAGCCGCAACTGCGTCGGCGGCAGCTGTCCCCGACCAGCCCGTATCGGTCGAGGCCGAATCGCTGCAATGGGACGGATCCGGCCAGGTTGTTCGCGCGTCAGGCAACGTTCGCATGACGACCAGCGACGGCTGGATAACGGCCTCGACAGCAACCGTTGATCGTTCGACGGGCATCATCAGCGCGTCCGGAGGTGTCGAGTGGGCCGATGTCGATAGTTCCGGCAGCGCGGAACGAGCCGTATTTGATACGCGCAACAGGACCGGAGAATTCGAGAACGCGAGGATCCTCGACGCGGCAGGCACTAACGCGTGGGGCGCCCGGATCGAACGTCCCTCGCCGGACCGGTATGTCGTCTACGATGGCGGATTTACGCCCTGCGACTGTCCCGAGCAGGCAGGTCAACCAGCCTGGCAGGTGTCGGCGGCCCGGGCAGACATTACGTGGCGTGAATCCGTTCGATTTCGGCATGGCGTATTCCGTTTTCGCAGGGCACCTGTCCTTTATCTTCCGGTCGGCTATGTCCCCCTGCTTGAATCCCGGCAGACCGGTCTGCTGCTGCCAAGAATGTCCTGGTCCGGACGCGACGGCTTTACGGCATCTCCTGGATTGTTTCTTGCACTCGGACGCAGTGCTGACCTGACCGTCTGGGGCGACTATGCCAGCCGGGCCGGCCTGGGGGTCGCATCTGAAGCACGAACGCGTAGTCGCTGGGGTCAGGAATCGTTTGGTTTCCAGTGGTTCCGTGAATTCGAAGACGCCCATTTCCTGGCCGACGAAGGCCGCAGCGCATCTGAACGATGGCAACTGGATCTGGATATTCGTGAATCGCCGGGGGATCTGTTCCGCGTCCGATCCGACGCTCGGCTGGTTTCTGATTCGCTGGTCGACCAGGACTTCGCCGAAGACCTGGACGACCTGTCCCGGGATGCTGCAACCAGCCGCTTTTCGATCTCACGTGAACTGTCTGGAGTGGGTAGCGCGGCGATCAGATTGGCTGCCAACCAGGCGCTACTGAATGGCACGAGTACCGGCAGTCGAGCCCCGTCCCTGTGGTTGCGTTCCGACCCTATCGCAACTGATCGACTGCCATTGCAGGTGGAAGCAGACTTGCGCCTGGATCGATTTTCAGCCAACAACCGACGTCTGGGCGATCCCTGGCAACCCAAAACGTGGCAACCGCAGGGGCTTCGGGCGATGGGATCGACGAGGGTCGGGTTGGTTCTCGACCCACTGCCCGGACTGCATTCCAGTACCCACGCC
>JBFJWU010000279.1:0-4911 GCA_041623475.1 bacterium
AAGGGTTTCAGAAACGCCAAGTCTCCGAAACCCCCATAAATGCTATAGGCGGTGAGGGGATCGAACCCTCGACCCGCTGATTAAGAGTCAGCTGCTCTGCCTAACTGAGCTAACCGCCTGGAATCGAATGCACCATTGTGAAGTTGTGCGCCTTCGGTTGTCAACCTGTGGCAGCGCTGTCCTGTCGGTAGGTTCGTGCAAGCCAGTCCAGGACAACGTCATTGAAGGCATCGTTGCGATCGCCGGCGACCATGTGGCCGGCGTCGCGGACATCGGCATAGTCGGCATGGGGGACGCGTTTCAGGAAGTCCTTGACCCCCTTGTCATCAACCAGTTCGCTTTTCAGTCCGCGAACCAGAAGCGTCGGGACATCCAGGCGGCGGTGGCTGCGCAGCAGGTTCCAGGCGCCTTTGAACGGGCCGATGATTGACCGGTCCAAGAACCGGGGATCCCAGTGCCAGACCCAGCGTCCGTCGTCGCGTTGCTGCAGGTTTTTCTTCAATCCGCTGAGGTCATCGGGCCGTGGTCGATGGGGCAGGTACTCGGAAATTGCGTCTGCGGCCTGTTCGAGCGTTTCGAATCCATCCGGGTAGGCCCGCATAAACTGGACAATTTTCTTGACGCCGGATGGCTTCATCCGAACGACAATATCAACCATGACCAGTCCGCTCAGGTAGTTCCGGCGGGCCAGGCCCTCGGCCATCATACTGGACAGGCCGCCCAGTGATGCGCCGATGGCAACCGGGCGGTCGGGCAGTTGTTCGGCGACACAGCGGACATCGTCACGAAACCGGTCGACGGTGTACCGGCCGTCCGGCGACCAGTCGCTGCGACCATGACCGCGCAGGTCCAGGGTGACGGCGTACCAGCCGTCCCGGGCCACGGCGCGTGCGGCCGTTCCCCAGGCGTGCCGGGTCTGGCCGCCGCCGTGCAGGAACAGAATCGGTCGTCCGCTCGGATCGCCGTGGGCATCGCCCTCCAGGCGATTGCCATGGGCGCCGCTGAACTCGACGGTTCGCACTGGTATTGAGGTGTGTGAAGCCAGGTCGTCCATTGCTGCCTTATTGACTTGCATGTCAATAAACATATGGTAACCCGTCATTCTGTTCTATGTAGACTGATTCGATGGCAACAGGCAATGCAGTATCCGGGCGTCGGGTCAATGATGTCGTTCGCTGGCTGGCCGACAGCGGCCCGACGCCGGTTGGACAGGTGGCGGCGCGCCTGGTTGCGGCCGCGGACGAGATTCCAGAGTCGCTGGCGCGCCCGATGGTAGCCGGCCTGGGTCGGATTCGTGTCGAGGATGGTATCGCTGAACTGGTTAACCCGTTCTGGCTGCAAACACAATGGGTCATCCTGGATCTGGAAACGACCGGGATGGCACCAGAACGAGGATCATCGGTCACTGAAGTCGCTGCGTGGAAGGTCGAGGGTGGGGACATTGTCGATTCGTTTGTGACATTTGTCGATCCCGGGCACGCGATCCCCGGCAAGATTACCGAGATTACCGGAATCGATGACGCGATGGTTGCCGGCGCCGAACCCTGGTCGACGGTGATCCACGGCCTTCACGAGTTTATGGGCGACCTGCCGTGGTTTGCCCACAACCAGTCATTTGATGCCCGGTTTATTGACCATCAATGCACGATGTCCGGACTGGATCAGGCAGGGGGCATCCGCCTGTGCAGTTTGCGGCTGGCCCGACGGCTACTCAAAGGCGGGCGCCACAATCTGTCGGCCTGTGTGGAACGCCTGGGCGTTCGCGGTGCACCGGTCCACCGGGCCGAGGCAGATGTCGACGCGACCCATCAGGTGATCCTGGCACTGATGGCCCAGCTGCCCCCGGAGGTCGGCGGGTGGCAGGATGTTCGTGACTGGCTGGATGGCGGTCGCAAATGGCTGCGGGAGCGGCAGAAGAATGGTCCGGCCGGATCGTCAGCGACCGTTTAGACGGTCCAGTGCCTGCCGGACATGGTCCGGGTGGCCACTCAGGCTGACTGCGTGCTCCAGCGGCGACCGGAACTGGCCATCCAGCAGCCGCGTTTCGCCGCCGGCCTCTGAAAGGATCAGCATGCCCGCGGCAACGTCCCAACTGTGGCCATCGCCCAGGAACAGGTCCAGCTTCCCGGCGGCGGTCCAGCATAACGAAATGGCGATCGATCCCAGGATTCGGACCGCCCGGGCTCCGGCGACCAGTTGCATCAGGTTGCCCAGGATCTGGGCGCTGTCCGGCTGCGTCGCGGCTTCGATCAGCCAACTGCGCATGGGCCGGGCGGACAGTTGCAACCGTGTGTCACCCAGCCACGCACCGTCGCCGGCGGCGGCGGAATAGGTTTCGTTCAACAGCGGCAGGTCGATGGCTGCAACGATCGTGCGATTATCTTCGACCAATGCGACAGATGTCCCGAACAGCGGCATGCCGTTGAGAAAGTTGTTGGTGCCGTCCAGCGGGTCGACAATCCATCGCAACCCGGCCCCGGGATCAACGTCTTCTGATTCTTCACTGACGTATGGGACATCGAGGATTTCGGTCAGGGCGCGGCGCAGGGTCCGATCTGCCGCATGGTCGGCATCGGTGACGACGTCCATCGTGCCCTGACCGCCGGACTTGTCGGTCACGGTCAAAGCGTGGACATCGCGGCTGAACTCGGCCAGCACCTGCCCGGCCTGCCTGGCAGCCTCGGCGACGGGTGTACGCAGGTGAGTGCAACGACCTGGATTGGAATCGGGCATAGGTGAGCAGTATAATCGACTGGCATGAGCAACGTAATCCAACAACGTCTGGACGAGCTGGAACTGGCATTGCCTGATCCGCCGGAACCAGCCGGCGCATATGTGCCGACGGTCGTTGCCGATGGCATTATCGTGACTGCCGGGATGCTGCCGCTGGACGACGGTCAGTTGCTGGCTCGTGGTCGCCTGGGGGCAGAAATCGACCTGGAAACCGGGGTTCAATGCGCGCGTCAGTGTGCCTTGAATGCGTTGGCGGCGATCTGCCTGGAACTCGGCAACCTGGACCGAATCCAGCGGATCCTGAGGGTCGAAGGGTTCGTCGCATCAACACCCGATTTCCTGGACCAGGCTGCGGTCATGAATGGTGCCAGCCATTTGCTGGTCGATGTTTTTGGTGACGTTGGCGTCCACACAAGGTTTGCCGTCGGGGCCGTCAGCCTGCCACTGAATGCGCCGGTGGAACTGGCCATCTGGGCAAAAATCTAATTCCCGGTTGGACTAGCGGACCCAGTCTGCCGGGTCCAGTGGATCCTTGCGGTGTCGAATCTCAAAGTGAAGCGCGGGGCCATAGAGGCTGCCGGTGTTGCCGCTGAATCCAATCGGGTCCGATTCAGCGACGTAATCACCAGTTGCGACCAGCAGTTCATCCATATAGCCGTACAGTGTGAAATACTCACCGCCGTGCTGCAGGACGACCAGGTTGCCGTATCCTCGCAGCCAGCCAGCATAGGCGACTTCACCCGGCGCGACGGCGACAACCGGTGTCTGGACCGGGACCTTGTAGGTCCAGCCGGGATGCTCGATCTGGACGCCGAATACCGGATCCTTTTGACGCCCATATTCCATCATCAGCGGTGCATCGACGGGCGGCTCCATACTGCCTTTCCACGGATCAAGGGCCAGCAGTTCTCGGCGACCACGGCGGCTGCTGGAAATAATACGGGTCAGGTCGGCCCGCGCTGATTCCAGGTCGCCAACCATGGCCAGTGTCATTTGCTCGTCCTTCCTGACCATGTCGAGTGTCTTGCGCAACTGCTGCTCCCGGGCCTGTGACTCTTCCAGGCGAGCGGCCAGTTGCCGACGGACAACATCCTGACGGGCGATGGATTGTTCCAGGTCGGTCCGCGCCAGTTGCTGCCGTTCCAGGTTCGCCAGGATGTCCAGCGCCTGGCCTTCCAATGATTCCAGCGTCGACCGGAGCAGGCCGTTCTGACGAATTCGATCCGCAGGGCTGGCACCCTGCAACATCATTTCCATTGTTCCGCCCCGGGCGATCGCCAGGCTCCAGGCAGCACCCTGGGATGCTTCGCGGCGGGTGGCTTCCAGATCCCGTTGCAGGCTCTTGATTAAGCCTTCCAGGCGGAGTTGCTTTGCCTGCAGCGCCTTCATCTCACGTTCCAGATCGCGGATCTCCTTGACGACCGCAGCACGTTTGCGCTCGCTGTCCTGCAGTAATCCGGCAACTTCACTGCCGCGCTGCCGTTGCAGTTCCAGCTTGTCCCGGTTTTGTTCGATCTGGTCCTGGATTTGTTGCAGGCGGTCCATCGGATCTTCGTCTGCCAGCGCATAGACGGGCATCACCGACGTGGCAATGGCCAGCAGGATGATCCTCACGGTTTCTGGTCCCGGTGCAAAAACCGACGGATCGAAATCGCTGATCCAAAGGCTCCGATCGATCCGCCAATTGCCAACAGGGCCTGGACACCGCTGGTCGGAAACCCGGTCAATGCCGGCGCGCCGAACCCACGCAGGACTTCGGCCGCGATGTCCGTCGCAAACCCCAGCAGAATCACGGCGATTCCCGCACCGACGACACCCAGAATCACACCTTCGGCAATGTAGGCCGTGTAAATCCAACCCAGCGGTGTTCCCACCAGATCCATGATTTCGATTTCGTCCCTGCGCGCGTTGAGCGCCAGGCCGACGGTGTTGGACACAACCAGGAACGCAGCCATTAACAGCAGGATCGACAGTGCGATTCCTCCGGTACGCAGCGATTCCGACAATCGTTTCAGTTTTTCCGCAAGGACCACGCCGCGATCAATAAACAGGACGTGCGGGTTGGCGGCCAGCTTGTCGAGGACCGCGTCGTTGGTCTCGGCGGTTTTCCGGGCTTCGATGATCCAGGGCGCGAAATCCTGCAGTCGTTCTGCGTTGCTCAGGCCGAGGATCTCCGCC
>JBFJWU010000280.1:0-4911 GCA_041623475.1 bacterium
GACCGCCGAGGCGTTTCAATCTATTGTTGATCCTCGGCCAACTTCTGGCCGGGCCCGGACGATGGGCTTTCAGTTGGCGACCAGGAGAATCCGGATCATCCGCGCGGTGACCACCTGGAATCCTGCCTGGCGGAAATAGCCGGCTGTCGGGCCGGACGGGGCTGATTGACCGGGACGGAACAGCCGATCATCCCACGATGCTTCCGGGCATGCCCCCTGCAGTTTATTGCACAGTGTTTGAAAGTTTGTGATCGCACTGGTCGACAGCGCATCGCCAAGAAACCCGTAGTTCAACGTCGAACCGTTCAACAGGAATTGCGGCTGGATCCGGTCATCGACAAAAATCAGGATGACAAGTGATTCTGCGAGGTCCTGTCCGGCGACGACGGTTGACGTAACTTTCTTGCGGTTGACCAGCCCACCGGATGCAAGGGAACGGGCGGCACTGAATTTCTTTTCGGTGACTTCGCGGGTTGACGTGGACGCCGTCACGGCCCGCATCTTGATGCACAACCGTATCCGGTCCAGGTCGATTGCCACCGGTTGCCCACGGGTGGTACCGGTCAGTTGTCCGCCGTCAAACTGGATGTTGGCCAGTTCCTGCGACGTGTCCTGCTTGAGCAACGGTTCGGCCCGGACGGCGACAGTGGGCGCGCCCGCATTGGCCAGGTCGCTGGCCAGTTGCCGTGCTGCGTTTCGATCGTCTGTGACGGTCAACAGACGGGGCAGGTCGCCGGTCATCAGGGCGCGAGCGTCATAGGGCTGCACATCGAGGGCCCTGGCAACGATGTCCAAGGGTGGATCCGGAACAGGATCAGTAATCACGGCGAACGGATCAGCGTCAGAATTACGTTCCGACGTGTCCGTAGCGCCAGTCACACTGCTAATCGATCGAGGATGAAGAAATTTGAGAACACCGAAAACAGGCCCAGGTCAATGTAGGCCTTGCCGAGCAGCAGGGCTGGATTGCCGTGGTCGACCTGGACGAGGTAGTCGCGGATTCGCGATTCAGGGTTCAACCAATGGTTGCGTCCGCTGCCATAGTCCAACAGGCTTGCCTTGGGATACCGATTGTAGCGACGGTGGTCGGCCGCAGGAACAACGTCATAGAATCCGTGCCGTGTGTCTGGTCCGCCGCCATTTTTGCCGACCCAGGGTGCGTTGGGACCGCTGCGGGGATCGTCGACAAACAGGTTGTAGCCCGCCAGTTGTCCCTGGTCATCCCGCCAGAATCCCTTGATGAACTTCTGAAAGCCGAACCACCGGGCAAATGCCGGCGGGTTGAATCCGCGAAACTCCCGGTTGACCAGTTCCCCGGGATCCGGTGCAATGCCCTGTGCCAGGGCCTGGTCCAGGCGGCTGTTGGGCAGTGCAATCAATTCGTGAAATGTGATCCCGGTAAACTCGCTCATTTTGGTCATCCCAGTTCGGAAATGCGGCCGCGGTCGATCGCGCGTTCGGCCAGTTGGGAGAGGATGTTGACACCGACGATCATGTTGGCGAAACGGGGATCGCTGGAATGCCCAAGTGTGTATCGTTTGTAGATCTGCTGCAGCACAACCGCCATTTTGAACAGTCCGTAAACGAAATAAAAGAGAATATTATCAACGGTTTGCCCGGAAACCTGCTCGTAACGGTTGACCAGTTGCTGTCGATTGAGGTTGCCTGGGAGTGCTGTTGGCCCGAATGGCAGGATCTGGACAAAATCCGGGTCATCGGCATCGACCCACATGCTGAGCGCCGTGCCCAGGTCCATCCACGGATCCGCGATGGTGGCCATTTCCCAATCCAGGACCGCCTTGATCCGCGACAGGTCTGATTCATCGAGGACGACGTTGTCGTACTTGTAATCATTGTGGATCAGTGCCGCGCGCGATGGACCCGGTGGCAGGTTGGCCGCCAGCCATTCGGCCGCCTTTTCGACCTGGGGGATGTCATCGGTCCGGGCATCGGCATAGCGCCTGGTCCAGCCGGTTACCTGACGTTCGATATAGCCGTCCGGCTTGCCAAAGTCAGCCAGGTCTGTCGACTGATAGTCCACGGCGTGGATCGCCGCCAGATTGTCGATCATCGACGTTGACAGCGCCCGCATGACGTCCGGGTTCAGGTCGATGCCCGCTGGAGCCACATTGGATCGCAGGATGATCCCCTGCACACGTTCCATCACATAGAACGGTGCTCCCAGGATCGCCTTGTCCTCGCAGAACACATACGTCCGGGGGATCGCAGGATACGCACCCTGCAGGGCCGACAGAATTCGGTACTCGCGGCCCATATCATGGGCTGTGGCAATCTCCAGGCCCATTGGTGGACGCCGCAGGACATACTCCTGACTGTTGCTGACCAGCAGGTAGGTCAGGTTACTGTGGCCACCGGGAAACTGCCGCACCTCCAGGTCGTCGCCATTGAATCCCTCGATCTGTTCGTCAAGGTAGGGGACCAGCGTGTCCAGGTCCAGCTCTTCGCCTGGCGCGACGGCCCGTGGCTCGCTGCCGCCGGCCATCAGGTCGGGTCCTGGTCGTTGCGGCAGCCTGCGGGGCGACCGGCGCAATTGGTCAGTTGCAAGGGGTCATTCGATTCAGGATTCTGCACAGTGCCTCCTTGGATCAGGTGTCTATCTTAGCTGCCGGGCCAGCGACGGTCAGCGCCAGGTCTGCAGGTCGGCAGCCTGCAAGTGCGGAATCGCACCAAATGCCTGCAACGACAGTCGATCGTTGCCAAATACGATTTCCGTCCAGGCACCGTTGCGAACCATCCAGCTTAGTTCCAGGACCCGTTCGTCGGCCAGGTCCAGCGGGGCCGCGCTGATCACACTGACGGGTCCACCCGATGTAAATGCGGCACCGGTCTGGCCACTGGAAAACCGTTCGAGGATCTGGTCCAGTCCGCGAGCAACACGTTCGCGAAACGCCTGCCAGTTTTCGCCGTCATCGACCTGGATCTCCTGGCGGACCCACATACGCGTGACACGCTCAAACAATTTCTGGAATGCCGTCATGCGATTGACGCCCGGTTTGTTGACCGTTGCGGCCAGTTCGGCAATATCCGGATATTCAGCCATCAGTGCCGGCAGGCCGGTACGGACGACCTCGTCAACCTGGTATTCATCCAGTTCCGGGACCTCAACCGGGTCCGGTGCGATGCCGCCGGCGGCCTGAAATGCGCCAAGGGCCGCATCCATTGTCTGGACGTGGCGGCGCCGTGGTCCGACAAAAACGTGATCCAGGTGGACGCCTGTGTCGGCCCAGTGTTGCCCGATTCTTTGCGATTGGCGGACACCCAGGTCACTTAACTGGTCATAATCGTCACTGAACATGGATGCCTGTCCATGTCGCACGGCATACAACAAACTCAACGGCACACTCTTTGATCGATTGATTGATTGGTCAAAGTTGATTGTATCAACGGGTGGGCTGCGGTGGGCGGTACGCTGGATGCCCCGCGGGCTTCGGTTGCGGCCGGTCCGTGCGCGCCGGACCGGCGATGTCCTACCATGGCAATGTGCCCGTTGCAGTTGATCTCATTACCGAAATTGCCCGGCAGCATCTGGGTGCACGCGTGTCGGTGCGGTCAGTCGCTGGTGGCGTACACAGTGCCTGGCGAGTGACTCATCCCGACGGCGATGTGTTTGTCAAGGCGTCGGCGAGGTCCGATTGCCGGATGTTTGCCTCGGAGGCCGACGGCCTGCAGGCAATGGCCCGCGGGCAAGGATATGCCGTGCCCGACGTTATCGCCGCCGGACAGCACGGGGACGTGGCGTACCTGATGCTGGAATGGCTGGATCTTGGCGGACCTGCTGATTCGCAGGCGCTGGCGGCTGGGTTTGCCGGACTGCATTGCGTCAGCAATGATCGATTTGGCTGGGGCGGACCGACGTGGCTGGGAACCGTCCGGCAGGACAATGACTGGCGGGTCGATTACGGCCAGTTCCTGGTCAACGACCGCCTGCTGCCGCACGTGGATCACGCCCAGGGCGGCTTGCGCCGTCAGGACGTCGATTTCTTTCGTGACCGTGCCGACGAACTGGTCGCAGCCTGCAGTGCCCACCGGACGGCGTCGCTGGTCCACGGCGACCCCTGGGGTGGCAACCATGGTTTTTTGCCTGACGGGACACCGGCTTTTTACGATCCCAGCCCTGCCTGGGCCCACGCCAGCTTTGACATCGGGTTTACCCGGTCATTTGGTTCATTTGATCCGGCGTTTTATGCCGCCTACCAGGACGCAGCGGGGCTCAACCTGGATGATTGGGCCATTCCTGCTGCCATCGCCGAGGCGATTATCATGCTGGCCCACGTGACCATGTTTGGTGGCGGCTATCGCGCCCGGGTTGCCAGCCTGGCGACCCGGATCGCACAGTTGTTGTCGTAGTTATGTTGTTTCAGTTGGTCAAGGAGGATTTGTGATTCGCAGAGTTCTGCCGATGCTTGTTTTTGCAATTGTGCTTGCCGGTCCAGGTGTGGCCCGCGCCGTTATTTTCGATGCTATCCAATATGTTGACGGAATAACGCAGCCGGGTTGGACGGTTGACGTGTCCCTGGGGGGAAAACTGCAATCCGGGAATACGGATGTCCGGACAATCGGGGGTGCGGCTGGTGGCAGTTGGCGAGTCGACGATTCGGTGCTGTTCGCATCTGTCAACGGCGGGTTGGGCGAAGAAGACAACTCACCGTTCGAGCAGCGGACACTGGAACATCTCCGGTTCCGCCAGTATTTCAATGACTGGTCGGCGATCGAGGTCTTTGGTCAGCACGAACACGATCGTTTCAAACGGATCAAACTGCGGGCCCTCGCTGGTGCCGGGCCGCGGTTCTTCCTGCGGCATGCCGAACTATCAGTTGCTGCTGGCGTGACACCGATGATCGAGCATCTGCGCATCCGCGATGACGGGGCGGCTCCGGACGCGGGTACGGC
>JBFJWU010000281.1:0-4905 GCA_041623475.1 bacterium
GCACCTACATGCCGGAGTTGCTGGGCCCCTGATCGAAGGCCATGCGCAAACACGGCCGTACGAACCGATCCCCCCACGCACCATGACAGATCCACTCGACGCCGATGCCATCAACCCGCTGCTCAAGCGGGCCAGATCCGATCCGCGGCCGGAAGTGGCCTTGTCGGCATTGAGCGCCGCGGCCGGTTTCAAGCTGACTCCGCAAGCCTGGCACGAGATCGCGACGGTGCTCAACGAGCAGATCGAATCGCTGCCTGCGGGCAGCAGGAGAGGGTATGAGAACAACCTTGTTTTTGATCGTCGGTCTGTTGGCCAGCGGCTGCCTGGGCGGCGGTGGTAACAACTGTGTCCCGACGCTGGCGCTCGTCCCGTCGCCGGACGATACCGGTGTCGTCGCGGTGTCGGAAAACCGCGCCGCGGCCATTACCGCCGCGGTCGACCTGTGCCAGTCCGACCAGGATTATTCGATCAACTGGTTTTACGATGAAAACGGGGATGGCTTGCTGCAGCCGGCCGAGACCGACCAGCCACGGGCGCGGACGGCAACGTGGCGGTTTTTTAACTGCTTTGCCGATCGCGGCGACCACCTGGTGCGAGTTACAGCCGCGCCGCTGGATCCATCGGCCGATCCGGTCAGCAATCCGGTCCTGCAGCACGAATTCACGTTGCGGGTACAGGCCAGCGAATCGGCGCCCCAGCGACCCGCGTGTTTTGCGGCAGCCGCCGATGCGGTCCGCAACGCCAATGATATCCAGACAACCGTTGATGTCCAGCCGTTCAAGGATGCGGTCGAATGCGTTGACCCGTACCTGGAGGAAAACCTGTGCGATTTCGAGGCCAACATGATTTCCGGCCTCAGCCATTTCACGATTTTCTCTGGCCAGATTCCAGAGCGCTGGCTGACACGATCAGAACTGACCGTGGACGATGTGCTGGACATCTTCCATAACGAGGTCGAGCCGGTCCTGGACCGCTACCAGTTGATCGAACAGAAGGCGCCCGAGGATTTCAGCTTTCGCGTCGACGGCAAATTCCAGCTGCGGGTTTTTGAAGACCTGCCATTCCTGTCCGGGTCCGAAGACATTGACATCGTCCTGCAGGGCGAACACGATATGGGTGACATCCGCGGTGTCGCTGCGTTGGCTGCGCTGGCGCGCGGGTTTTTCCAGCTGATGCTGGCGTACGAAGGGCTGCCGCAGTTCATCCTCGACACACCGCGCCTGGACCGGTTGACACCCGAGGGCCGGATCGAACAGCTGATCAGTTCGCTGGAGGGCGACCCTGAATTTTTCACCATCGGCGAACTGGACGGCGTTGCCGGGCGCAGCCGCCTGCTGGAATCCCGGGCCCAGTTGATCGACGGCATTGGTGCGGCCCAGGAAGCACTGCGATTTGTCGCCAGCGAAACCGACAACCAGAATGATGATCTGTTCCGGTACTGGGATTGCGGGGCCGACGGTTTGTGCGACTGCAGCGATACGACCAATATTGTCTTTCTGGTCTGCCCCAATGACGAGGGCAGCGAATATCCCGGCCCGGACGACGACGGCACCGAGGGCAACAACCGTTATGATCCCGGCGAACCGGTCGGTGTTGACCGCGTCAATTTCAACGGGTTCTTTGCCCTGGACCTGCCGTCCAACATCGACGAGTTCATCCGCCAGATCGGCATCATCCAGACCAACCTGATTGGCCCGGACAAGCTGGACCTGGACGAACTGGCCGGGGCACCTGTGGAACAGGGGATGAGCGCGCTGAATATCCCGGTGCCGGAAATCCGCCTCAGCCAGTGGTTTCTCAGCCCGTCCCAGCCTCGGGACCTGATACCGCTGTATTCAATTTCAGCAAGAACGTTTGTCTTTGATTCCGAGGGCGAACTGTACGTGGACGACGGTTACGACGGCAAGCCCAACGAGCAGGAGGTCGTGGTCCACGACAACAACCCCCTGGGCCTGCCGCTGGGCACCGGCTATGACAAGCTGACCAACCCGGATCCGCATTTTGACGACCTGAACCCGATCTGCAGCGGTGTCTGCAACTTTACCGACGGGATCGACAACGATGCCGACGGCGTGACCGACGCCAACGACCGGGCGATTATCAATCAGTTCGGGTTTACCGTTGTCGTGCCGCAGGAAATCGGGGTCGAAAACAACCTGATGTTCGATTACGTGGACCTCAACCGCAACCGGGTCCACGATCCGGGCGAACCCAGCGAGCCGTTTGAGGATGTCGGTGTACCGACCCACAAGGGCGTGCTGGCCGGGGCGGACAATGACGCCTGGGATTTTGCCGACCGGCAGCACGAGTACCCCACCGGCGACGACATCGGGCCATTCCGCGACATCATCCAGACGGACCCGGCCAACGGGATCGCCGCCGATGCCAACGACCGGGCCTTTGCGCTGGGGCTGTTTGGCGACACCTCGACCATCGATCCACGGGCGCTGCAGTACCAGGGGCTGTTTGACCCGTTCTACTTCTTTTTCCCCGAGCCAACGCTGTCCGGTGCCCTGACATTCCCCGAGGACATTCAGTCCATCGACGGTGATTTCCTGACCAACAATGCCAAATTGCAGCGGTTCATCAACAAGATCCTGGAACTGGCCAACCTGGTCCAGGTCGCCGAGCGGACCGGCGACGGCATCGAAATCTCGCCCGTCAACCTGACCGGCCACCAATGCGCCGACGAGGACGCGTGCCTGGCTGCGGTGGACAAGCTGAAGTAGGGGCGGTGGGCTATCCGCCTCAGGATTACGAGCCAGCAAGAATGGCGTGCGATCAGGGCGACGAGTTGCCAGTGTCGGCAGGTGCGCCCCTTCTGCTGTCGCTTGAATTAAATGTTGCGTGTTGCGCAACATGCTAATCTGTAGATGATTAAGTCGTTTCGACACAAGGGATTGCAACGGTTCTATGAATCCGGTACGACCCAGGGGATTCAGGCAAAGCACGCCAGGAAACTGCGGATGCAGTTGGCGGCTCTGGACACTGCGCAGCGGATCGAGGACATGGATATCCCGGGATTCAGGTTGCACCCGCTGAAGGGAAAGATGAAGGGGCGCTGGTCGATTTCGGTCAGCGGCAACTGGCGGCTAACGTTTGAGTTTGTCGGCGGCAACGTTCATATCTTGGATTATGAGGACTACCATTGAAATGACTATGCACAACCCCCCACATCCCGGCGAATTTATTACGCAGGTATACCTTGAACCGTTCGGCGTCAGTGGCCGGGCCCTGGCTGCGAATCTGAATGTATCGGTATCGACGATCAGCCGGGTACTGAAGGGGTCCAACCGGGTGTCGCCGGAAATGGCATTGCGGTTGTCCAAGGCCTTGGGCCGGACGCCGGAAAGCTGGCTGGCGATGCAGGACGCGTATGACCTGTGGAATGCTCGCCAAACAGTGGATCTGGACAGCGTCGAAAAACTGGATCTGGATGCGGCTTAGCCGACAATCCGATTAATCCTGGATCTAATCGGACCCCCTGTCTCTGGTCTGTTCAAAAATTATCTAGAAAATGGATTGGGGGTTGAAAATCGTCTCGCCGGAATTCCTACAGGCCCGCCAAAACTGTTGCCAATTTCATTGAATTGACAATTCGTGTGCGCTGAGATTGTAAAAAAAGAAATGACTGGAGACGGGTGACTGGGGCACTACCAAACAAAACTACTCGCAATGTGTCCACATCCGCAGGACTTTGACCGTACGCTCGGATTCCAGGACCTGGTAGACCAGGCGGTGTTGGATATTGATTCGGCTTGAGTATGCGCCGTCAAGGTCGCCGACCAGTTTTTCGTATCTTGGCGGATTTTGAAACGGGTCGACCCGCAACAGTTCAATCAGTTCTTCTGCCTTGGGGCGCAGGTTCGATCGGGTGATTTTTTTCGCGTCTTTCTGGGCCTGTTTCGTAAAAACAACACGCCAGGGAGGGTCGCTCACCACCCCGGATCTTCAGATGTCTCGTCCAGCGGTGTCGCCATGCCCTCAGAAATTGACTCGCGCATCCCGGGGATCGATACCAGATAAAGCGTTTCCTGTACGGACCGCCAGTCGTCCTCGGACAACAAAACGGCATTGTTACGCTTGCCGGTAATCTGCACGGGTTCGTGTGACTCTGCGGCTTCGTCTAACAGTCTGTACAGGTTGGCCCTGGCTTCGCTGGCAGTCAGTGTCTTCATCTAATCACTCCCTGCAATCAGCGTACGTAATTCCGTACGTAATTGCAAGGCCCCGGACATACGGTCCCAAACCCCTAATCCACCACATCCGTTTCGATCTTGGCCCCGCCGGACAGTGTCTTGTGGACCGGGCATTTGTCGGCGATTTCGCGCAGGCGTTGTTTTTGGTCGCTGTCCAGGCTTGTGTCGCTGAAGACCAGGGTCCGTGTGAAGGTGTCGATTTTTTTGCCGTCCTGGTCGGGGTCGTGTTTTTTTTCGTGGCTGACCTGGACGTAGACGCCCGTGGTGTCCCAGTCTTTGCGGTTGGCGTACATGCGCATGGTCATGGTGGTGCATGCGGCCAGGGCGCTGCTGAGTAATTCGTAGGGGGTGGGGCCCAGGTTGGTGCCGCCGACGTCGGTGGGTTCGTCGGCAATGATCCGGTGGTCGCCGGTGCAGATCTCGGTCCGGAATCCGTCGGGGTCGGTCTGGGCGACGACGCCGTGGTCGTGCCCGTGGTCGCTGCGTTCGTTGTCCAGGTAGCGCTGGCCCCAGCTGGCGATGACGGCGGCTGCGTAGTGGGCGTCGGTGATGTCGGTCAGCAGGTGGTCGGCATCGTCCAGGCTGACAAAGCTTTTGGGATGTTTGGCGGCGACAAAGATGTCCTGGGCGTTGTCAATGCCGACAATGTTGTCGAACGGGGCGTGCATGACCAGCAGCGGCCGTCGCAGGTCGGCCAGCTGGTCGA
>JBFJWU010000282.1:0-4904 GCA_041623475.1 bacterium
CACGAATTGAAAGATTGCCAGTTCCTTGCGATCGTCCAGGTCACTGTCACGCCCCACGAATCGGTGAATCAACCCGACCGCAACGTATGACTGGATTGCTGCCCCCGCGCCAATCGTCACCGGGACGTACAGCGATGCAAACTGAACAGATGTCAGGCCATCGGTACCGACATAAAGATTCAACAAAAATGAGCCGGCAAATATTGCGGGCAACATGGACGGGCCAAAAACGAAAACTGCGGCCAAAGCGATTCCTGCAGCAGGAAAGACCGCCGATGCGAATCCTGGCGGAATCGCCAGTTTCAGTCCCAGATAGCCACCGGTCGCGTACGCCGCGGCTACTCCAATGAACATCAATAATGTTGGTCTGCGAATCATCGCCCGCCCCGGTCTTGCATAGCCCTGCCCAATCCGTTCAAACACCCGCACTGGTGCCTGCAAACCGCCGGCTGCAAAAGCCGTTCCCCCTGGTCAGCTTCAATGCCCGGCCGTTCCCGGGCGGCCCGAAAATAATCCAGTACCGGGCGTGCCAGTGCGGCGGAACTGAAATCCACCGGGCTGGCCTTGCTGCAGCCATGCAGCCCGCTGGATTCGGTCCAAATTCATCTACAAACCTGGCCAGACCACCTCGTGATCAGACATTATCTTAATATGCCAACTCTGAAGACCAACTATCAAGCCTGCATTCCCGGGGAATGTCAAGATTGATCAGAATCAACCCAGTGCACTACCCCTGACTGGTCGGCCTGGGACAAACGCTGCGGACATTCAACGAATTACTGCAGGGTTATCACCGGTGCCCAAAGGATTGCCGAAAGGCAAAGAAAACCATCCAGCATATGCCCTAACCGAAATCGGATTGTGCCAACGGATCGACATTCACATCCAGAACGACCGATACCCGACATCTAGGGAGTTAGTTGCTGAATCCGCGGAATTGAATCAATGCGAGTATCTTGACATTGTGTAAACCTGCCCTGCCGGGCCTGCACGTACTGGTATTATCGATGAAAGTATATTGGCGACAAATTTCTGCCTCATTCACAATCGCGACGATCCTGGCCTCGGCGTGCAACCCAACCGCCACGCAGTCCATCAGCGAAAATGCCATTATTGCCGCGAAATCATGCCTCGCCAATGCCGATTACAGTTGTGCGTTGGCGCAATATGAACTGATTGATCCCACCAACGACCAGGAAATTGCCGAGGTTCAAACCGGCATCGCGTTGGCAACGATGGGTCAGCGACTGCAGGACCTGGGCCATGCATTTGCCGAACTGGCTGACGCGCTGCAGGGCGACGAAGGGTCGGCACCGCCGCTGCAGCCTGCGGGCACCGCGACCAACCTGTCGGGCGACAGTTTTATTGACCGGATTATCTACAGCCTGCTCAGTGACGACTGGGACAACCTGCTGGAACTGCTGGACATCATCAATACTGCGGCCGAATCTGGTGCGAACTTGCCGGTCGAGTTCCCGGCGATCCCGTTCTGGATTGGCGATATTCCTGTTGTCGAACTGTCGGGAACCGTTTACCCGCGGGACCTGCTGGTGTTCCGGTCTGTCCTTAACTACGCCGCTGCGGGAATGGCGTTACTGTTGGCGACGGATTTCAATTTCCCATTGATCAAGTCCATTCGTTATGCGCTGTCCCTGCCCCAGTGTCGCCGTGAGACCGACGGCGGCGACACCGAACGCTGCCTGTCGCTACTGGGAGCCTACGCGATCAACAACAGCAAGACATTATTGTCCCGCGAGGCGGTTCGCGGTGAACACTTCCAGGCGCTGGTATTGGAACAACTGGCACAGTCGGGCGAGGGTTTCCAGGCGTATGTTGACTGGATCCAGACCCAGCCCCAACCGGCCCCGGATGGAACGGGAGCACCCGCGACCCGCGTTGTCCAGTACACACCGTCGGGTGTGGAATCCGGGGACCATCTGGGAACGATCGCCGTCACCCTGCGCGAACTGGCCTGGGACCCTGACCAGATCGAATCGCGAATCCGTGGCCAGGACAACGGCCAGGCCCCAACACTAAGCGACCCAAACCAGATAACCCTGTACGTTGGTCGGGGCCAGCGACAGGCCGCGCAGGACCTGATCGATCACCTCCGCACGGGGACACCCGAATTCATGAATTTCAACCAGACCCTGACGCCCCAGTTATATACGCTGTTACAGGTCGTCGATCAGTCTGATGTGATCGGGATCGCGGCCCAGATCATGCTGTCGGGCTTTGACCCTGAAGTCGCCCGCGTGATCGTCGAGATCGTTCCCGAGATCAAAGATCTGCTGGACCTGTCTGATTCACCGCAATTGTTCCAACTGGCGATCGCCGCTATCGGCCTGGACAGCGTCGAGGTCAGCTACCGCGCCACCCTGGCATCTGAAACAGGCCTGCGTGCCTGGGTGCCGGCCGCCGTCACCAACGACACATTCGCCGATCTGCCAACGTGGAACTGGATGGTGGAATGGGAATGCGACCGTGACCAGGTCGGCATCCTCGGCTGCGACGCCAGTGCACCGCTAAGCGACACGGCCCACTTTGTCGGCACTGCCCTGGAAATCACGGCCGACACCATTGAAAGCCGCGTCGCCTACGTCGCCAACAATGACCCCAGCATGGGCGGCTTTGTCCGTGCCAACTTCAGCAAACTGAATGACGGCAGCCCCGACGAAATCAAGTTCCCCGACCTGCAGGAACTGAACGCGCTGCTGCGGACGATCATGGAGGCGGTGATCCTGATTGCCGAGAACTGACACACGCGACGTGAAAAGATGTCCGGGAACACAATCGGCTTCCGTCAAATTCTAGTCGGGGCAGCGCTCTGCGGAGTGTCGTTTGCCGTCGCACTGCAGGCTTGGCAAGACCGGGCAACGCTTCAGAGCACGTGGTCCAGTGCCGAAACAGTAACGGGCACGGTCCTGGGCTCGAATCAAACCAATCGCGTCGGGCGAACCCAAATACCGCTGGTCGCTTACACGATCAGCCTGCAAGACGGCCGATCCTGCCAGGTACAGGTTCCGGGAAGTGTCCGGTTTGCAGACGGCTCGTTCCGAGTCATCCAGCACGACGGCAGGACCCACTGCCAGCCAGTCACACACCCTCGTCCGGATCTTCTAGAGCTGTTTGGCCAATGGAACCTGTGGCGTTGGCTGCTGTTGGCGGCCGGCGTTCTGTTGCCACTGGCAGTCGGCCTGCTGCTGATTGCTGACGGTTACCTTGGGGAAGAAGATGGCTGATTCGGCACTGGACCGGGCATTGTTTGATGCCACACGCAGTGGTGATGCCAAGCAGATTATCCGGTTGTTGGAGGCCGGTGCGGATCCGAACTATGCGATTCTCGAAGCCAGTACAACAGGGGGACCTGAAATCGTCGCAATGTTGCTGGATGCAGGTGCGGACCCTGACTGGACTGGACCGGACTCTGGACGTGACGCGCCCCGAAGGCCGACACCACTGGCGGCTTGCCTGGGTGCAACCGTACCCATGGACAAATCGAGGATGTTCTGGAAACACAATCCAGCGACACTTGATTTGCTGTTGGAACGCGGCGCAGACCCCAATCTGGGAAAACCCTTAATTTACGCGTTCGGCTCTCCTGCCTGGGACAAATTACGGGCCGCAGGAGCAGTTATTGACCAGGAAATCGCGACCGCCGGAATGATCTGGTCGGCCACCCAGGGGCGAACTGAGGATCTCGAAGAATTTCTATCAGCACCCGTCCCGGAGGAGTCGTTGCAGGCGGCGCTCGGAGCCGCTGCAGCAGCTCACCAGGAAGCAGCCTTAAGAGTACTTCTGGAACATGGAGCCAACCTTAACCAGGCGCCGGACCACCGTAATCCACTTGTCCGGTGCCTGGCCCACTCTGGCCGTGATGCCGACCATATTGGGTTTTTCAATGAGCTCCGCTATTTGGGTGCCGGGCTGACACCTGAACTGGCCGTTCGCTGCCTGATGACAATTGCCGCCAATCATTTTCTGGACCTGATGGACTTCCGCTTTCTGGTTGACGCCGATACGCCGCTGACACAGCTCGGGCCAGATAGCTACCGGACGCCGCTTGACCGGTTCAAGGAACCGCGCCATCAGAAATTCCTGCAATGGCTGGTTGACCAGGAGTATATTTCCGACCAGGACTGTGCCGCGATCACCCTTCTGGACAAAGTAAGCCACGTAGACCAGGATCGGCTCCCGGCGGACATCCAGTCGGATATTGTGGACAACCGCTACCACCAACGCGACATTGACCGCGCCCTGATGACCGCAATCCTGGCAGGACGTTTGTCCATTGCAGCGCAATTGGTCGCCGCAGGGGCCGATTTCCGCCAGCGCCTGGCACCACGCTTTATGGGCTGGCAACTCAGGGATATCGACACACTGCCATTGGTCGCAGTGGCAATTCAAGACCACCCGAACAGCCGCAGTCTGGTGTCCACCCTTCTGAACGAGATGCCACCTGGTGAACTGAGCGAAAAGGACCAGGACTTTGTTAGAAAACGTGCGCTGGCATTTGGAATGACAGATTTGTTTGACTAGGTATGGTGTTGCACCCTGCATAGGGACGATTGCTTGGCACAAAAGAACAGGCCCCCGTCAAGGCCGAATACGGCACGCAAGTAATGTTTTACAAAAGTAGAAAATCCCCGCGCGGGGACATCGCGGGATTTGAAATTCGCTGTCCAGGGATGGACGGCGAATCGCAAGCGACCGCATGGTCGCGCAGTCCCGAAGGGATTCCGGCCGAGGGAACGGCCGGAACATACCCGCGAGCCTCAGCTTGGGAAGCGCAATTACCGCTTGTAACCTTTTGCCATAACTAACCTTTTGCAACCATTGACCACTGAGGTGATGCAGATTTTCCAATTTGATTGGAACTTTGTTGATTGGAACCTTGCGGTGAG
>JBFJWU010000283.1:0-4851 GCA_041623475.1 bacterium
ACCTCCTTGTTCAGTTGACTTTACTACAAATGACGGCACGCCAGCCGGATAATCACTGTGATTGCGGTAGAACGCGTTCTAATGCACTGATCCGTCTGCGGGCGCGGCTGGCTATGCGTTAAGTCATTGACAAAATTGAGAAAATGTGCAAACCCCTGCGCCTTTCCGTATCAGGCAGATGCCTAAGGTACCGGACTCCGTGGCATGCAGGTGTTGCTATTTTCTTGCGGCGGTGTCCGGTAAGGCTTTGTTATGAAAGAAGGAAAAATGCATGCGGACCGCCGTCGGGCAGCGGTTGCCAAAAAGTAGAACTTGTTCTAGCATTAAGTATGGGTGAACGGGCGGCGACCGTCGCGTGGGCAGGAACAGAATGGGCAAAGACGATTCAAGATCAGATTCATCCGGCGGGATGCTCGACCGCTGGGCCACGACGATCAAGGACGAACTGGCACAGGACGCGTTCCAGCGGGACCCGGAATTCCTGAAAAAGATTCTGCCGCTGATGGATATCTGGGCGCGCTATTTTGATGCCGAAGTTCGCGGTTTTGACCGGATTCCGGCCAAAGAGCCCGTCCTGCTTGTGGGCAACCATTCCGGTGGCGCCATTACCCCCGATACGGCGGCATTTATTTCCTGCTGGTACCAGGCCCGGGGGTTGGACGACCCGCTGATTGGCCTGGCATTTGATGCGGCGTTTTCGATTCCAAAATTCAAGGACCTGATGCGCAAGATCGGGCAGGTGCCCGCCAATCACCGGAATGCCGCCCGGGCGCTGTCCGACGGCAATTCCGTCCTGGTCTATCCCGGCGGTTCGCACGAAGTATTCCGCCCGTGGACCGATCGTAACAAGGTCGACTTTAACAACCGCAAGGGATTTATCAAACTGGCGGTCCAGAATAACGTCCGGGTAGTTCCTGTCGTTGGTCACGGCGGCCACGATACGCTGCGGGTGTTGACACGGGGTCGGTCAATTGCCGAAGCGCTGAATTACGAGCGAATCCGGCTGGCCGAATTTCCGATCCTGCTGCAGTTTCCCTGGGGCGTGTCGACGCCGGGTCTGCCCGGGATCCCGCTGCCCGCAAAGATCACTGTTGAGGTCCTGGACCCGATCGACTGGCGCCACCTGTCGGACGCCGACCTGGACGATCCGCAGGTCCTGCAGGACTGTTACGACCAGATCACAGGCCGGATGCAGGCCAAGCTGGATGAACTGGCCGGAGAGAATCCGCGGCCGATCCGGGCCCGGGTCCGCAACCTGATGCGTCAGGTCGCGGACCGTCATTTCAGCACAGGTCGCTGACCCGACCATGGCCCTGAAGCAAAAACTTCAGTTCTGGCTGGCGGGGCTGCGGTTTCTTGCCCACGTTCACAAAATCCTGCCGTTTGCCCGAATGAGCCCGGCGATCCTGTTGCAACGACGGGCGCGGCGGTTTCCGTTGGACACCGCACTGTTGTTTGAGGATCGGGCCTACAGCTGGTCGGAACTGGATCAGCACGTCAACCGCTACGCGAACTGGCTGACCGGACAGGGCCTGGTGCGTGGTGACGTGGTCGCCCTGATGATGGACAATCGTCCAGAGTTCCTGATGATTGTGATGGCATTCAGTCGTGTCGGGATCTACGGTGCGCTGCTCAACACATCGCTCCGGGACCAGGCCCTGGCCCACGCCATCGGCGTTGCCGGTTGTCGGGGGATCATCGCTGGCAGTGAATATGCCGATGTCGTGAAGGCTCTGGGTGATGATGAACGCCCGGACCACGTCTGGATCCAGGTCGACGGCGACAACGATGATGGCGGGATTAACGATGCGGTTGCGTCGAGCCCGGCGGCTGCGCCGGCAGGTGCGGTCCGGCCGCGTAATACCGATCCGTTTTGCTACATCTACACGTCCGGTACGACGGGGTTGCCCAAGGCAGCGGTTGTGACCAACCAGCGGATGCTGGGGGCCAATTTCATTTTTGGCACCATGATGCATCGATCCCGGCGTGGCGATGTGATCTATGTGACGCTGCCGGTGTATCACACCAATGCAATGAGCATTGGCTGGGGGGCGGCACTGGCAACGGGCGCAGCGATTGCACTGCGACGCAAGTTTTCGGTCAGCCAGTTCTGGACCGATGTCAGCCGGTATCGGGCGACATCGTTTGTCTATATTGGCGAGCTGTGCCGCTACCTTTTGAATGCGGAACCGCACCCGGACGAGACCAATCACCGGCTGCGGGTTGCGGTCGGCAATGGAATGCGCCCCGAAGTCTGGGGGCCGTTTCAGGAACGGTTCAATGTGCCGGTGGTCCGCGAGTTCTATGGCTCGACCGAAGGCAATGCGCCGGCCTTGAATTTCGAAGGTCGCCCCGGAATGATCGGACGGATCGGGCGGGGTCGTGAAGTCGTTGCCTGTGACCCGGAATCGGGCGAGCTGATTCGCGATCGGTCCGGCTTTGCGCGCCGTATTGCCGCCGGCGAAACCGGGCTGCTGCTTGGCCGGATCAGCCGGTTCATGCGCTTTGAAGGGTATGTCGATAAACGGGCCAGCCAATCCAAAGTGCTCCATGATGTGTTTCGATCCGGCGATCGGTATTTCAATTCCGGGGACCTGGTCCAGCTGCACAATGGCGGCTGGTTGTCGTTTGCCGACCGCCTGGGCGATACCTATCGCTGGAAGGGCGAGAACGTATCGACTGGCGAAGTGGCGCAGATCCTGGGCACCGTTGCAGGTGTCGAGGAAACAACGGTATTTGGTGTGCCCGTGCCCAACGCCGATGGCAAGGCGGGGATGGCTGCGGTAGTTCCCGGTGCCGGATTTGATCTGGGTGGCTTTACCGGGGACGTCAACCAGCGCCTGGCACCGTTCCAGCGACCGGTCTTTGTCAGGCTGGTCCAGGGCAGTATGAAGATCACGGGGACGTTCAAACACCAGAAAAACGAATACAGCCGTGACGGGTTTGACCCGACGGTGGTCAGTGACCCGCTGTACGTCCTGTCCCGTGGCGAGTACCAGCCGCTGTCGGCGGCTGTATTTGAACAGATCCAGGCCGGCGAGCTGCCCCTTGGTTGACGCACAGGCCATGGCCGTACGGACCCGGTTGACCGGTCGCTCGCTGCTGCGGCGGCTACGTCGCCTGTTCGTCCCCCGGCAAAACAGTCGCCCAGTGCAGTCTGCAGAACCGCCGCCGGCGGTGGGTTTATCGGCCGGTGCCGGCCGGGTCCTGGGCCGGTCCGTGGACCAGGGGTTGCTGCGGGGGATGATGTCCGGGGATCGAAAGCCGGACCCGACCGACTACGAACGAATTGCCCTGGAACTGGAGCGGGCCGAGCAGATCTACCTGGATCCAGCGTTTGGTACATTCCACAGGGATCCGGCGGCACTGCCCGACGTGCAGTCACGCAGTCGCCGCCTGGCCCATATCCGGTTTGAACACCTGTGGTTCGACAGTGGGCTGCCGGTTGACCGGCACGACGAGTTCGGCCAACGCTGGCAACGACTGCGCCGGAACCGCACGGCGCACGCCTGGGCCATGCGCCAGCCCGAACCCGGTCGTCCCTGGCTGGTCTGCCTGCACGGGATCGGGACCGGGCAGCCGGTGGCCGACTTTGCCGGATTCCGGGCGTTGACGCTGTATCGCCGGCACGGGTTCAACCTGCTGTTCCCGGTCTTGCCGCAGCATGGTCCCCGACGCGATCCGGGTGTGCCGCTGGGGTCAATGCTGTCTTATGAAATGGTGGATAACCTGCTGGGTTTGCGACAGGCGGTCTGGGATGTTCGTCGCTGGCTGGCGTGGGCCCGTGGGCAGGGTGCGCAGCGGATTGGCATGTACGGTCTGTCGCTGGGGGCCTATACAGGTGCCGTTGTGTCAGGCCTGGAGGATGTCGACTGGATGATTGCCGGCATCCCGTTGGCCGATATCCCGGCGATGATTGAAATGCACTGTTCGGAAGATGAACGACGGCTGGCCTATGACCATGGGGTACTGGGGGACCGGCTGGACCGGCTGTACCAGCTGGTTTCGCCGCGACAGGTCGAAAGCCGGATCCCGGCGCCGGATCGCCATATCTTTGCCGGCGCTGCGGACCACGTAACGACGCCCCGGCAGGCAGCGTTGCTGGGTGAACACTGGGGAGATCCGGACATCCACTGGTTTGACGGTGGCCACGTCAGCTATCTGCTGTCGCGGTCGGTACGCCAGTTTGTAGATGACCGACTGGCCAACTATGCTGCAGTTGAGGACGGTGACTGATGGAACGTTTGTCCGGATTCGACGCAACATTCCTGTACTCGGAAACATGCACGGTGCCGATGCATACGCTGAAGGTCGGGGTCGTCGAAGTCACCGGTGGTGACGCGAGCGCCCTGTTTGAACGATTCCAGACGACGCTCGAAGAACGGCTGGACCTGATCGCACCCTATCGGCTGCGTATTGTTGATGTGCCGCTGGGATTTCATCATCCGGTCTGGGTCCGAGATCCTGATTTCGACATCCGCCGCCATTTGCGGCGCCGCACGGTTGCCGCTCCCGGGACCCAGCGCGAGATGGACGACGCCATCGCCGAAATCGCGGCGCAACCGCTGCCGCGGGATCGGCCGCTGTGGGAAATGTGGATGCTGGAGGGGCTGGCATCCGGCGAAGTCGGGTTTTGTGCCAAGGTGCACCACGCCGTCGCTGACGGGATTGCGTCGGCCCAGCTGTTGTCAAACATCATGGGTGCGGTCGAGGATGCGGTCCAGGACAGCACCGCGCTGATCCAGCCGGAACCATTGCCGACGCCAACGCGGCTGCTGTGGGACGCGTTTGTCGACCATTTGAAAATGATCGCCCATATCCCGATATTGCTGGCCAAAACCGCCCGGGGGA
>JBFJWU010000284.1:0-4833 GCA_041623475.1 bacterium
CTTTCAACGCCAAACCCCCCCAGCGAGTTTTGGCTTTTGTGCGTTGATGACCGCAGGATTCTCACCCTGCGGGTTGCCGTCGCGCCAAGGCGCTCGGCGTCACGCTGCGCTTTGACCCGAATCCCCCTAGGGTCACCACACTTTCAAAGCCAAAACTCCACTGCGAGTTTTCCATTGGGGACAGTCGTGGCATGTGGTATTCACGACGACGCTCCAGAGACTGGCATGTTTTTTGATGTAAATCTGGCTTTGCGCACCTGCCTACCAAGGTTACGCCTGTCAACTCCGGCCCTCCTGCGATATCGATCCGCCAGCCGCTATGATATTGACCGAATTACAAATTGACACCAGATTCGGTACGTATGCAAATCAAAAAACCTGATTTATGCGGGTTCCCGGCAATTCTGGCGATTATTTTGTCGGGCATCGTTGCCGGCTGTGGTAACCAGAACCCCGGGGATGCGCGGGACCTGTTGCATACCGTCCAGGCGGCGGATTATCGCAGCTGGGATCGGGCGCCGGGGTATGAAACCCGTCAGCCCAGCAATGCGCCCCACAGCAGCAACGTCGATATTTACCTGGACGATCTGATGGCTGCGGCCGTCAGTTCTGACACGGCGCTGGAATCCTGGCCGGTGGGCAGCGTTGTCGTCAAGGACGGGTTCAAAAACGACGAACTGCGTCTGATCGCGATGATGGAAAAACGGGACAGCGGCTGGTTTTTTGCCGAGTTCGACGGCGATGGCGATGTGCTGTACAGCGGCTCACCCAGGGTCTGTACCAAGTGTCACGGATCTGCCAACGACCGAATCCTGGCGTTTTCGCTGCCCGGCCAGTAAACACTGGTCCGCGTTACGCTGCGCTTGGACCCGTCCGCCTGGGGTCGCGATGCCGATGGACAGGACAGCAATGCCAAACTGGTCGTCCGGAATTGTTCACCATTGTTGATTGGAGTATTTTGACCCTATTGGTGGCATTGAGCTACGGGCGGTTGATTTGTGTCAATTCACGAAACACTAGAATGGATCCGGCGAACGCTCCGACGCATCGGGCTGGCCTGCATTGTGACTGCTTTCCTCTCCGCCTGCCTGGTTAACGACGCGGTTGAGCAGTTTGCAGAGGTCATCGCAACCGCCAAAACCCTGGTGGCCGACGTAACCGATGCATCCAGACTGATCGTGTTCGAAAGCACGTCCGATTCTGCGGGGGCATTTGTGCTGCCCGATGGCATCGTTCCTGAAACCCTTAATCGGGTCCTGGCAAATGACGGCACGTTGGCACCGGTCTTTGCAGATAATCCGCTGGTCGAGGAAGTCCAGATCGGTGGAGACACCGTTTATGTCCGATTTTCCGAAGTTCAGTACCTGCAGACCAGCACGTCCGCATCGAGCCTGTCTGGATTCCGCTGCCGCCAGGTGGCATTCAGCCTGGCCGAAGGAAATCAGACTGATGCCTATTGCCTGGACCTGGACGACGGCGATCCGGAATGTTACGAACCATTGGTCGACGACGTACAAGACGGTAAATGCAGCCGGTCCTATTTGGATGGGGGCCTGATCCATGCAGTTTCCGTGCAGCCCGATGGTACGATCTGGATCCTGTCATCTGGTTTAATTCACGCCTATGCCGGACCGACGGCCATCCAGGCCACACCGATCAAGGTTGACGTTGATTACTTCGCCGCCTATGACAATGGACTTCTGATTACGCCGCGCGACGCGCACCAATCAGAGTTCTACGTCCTGGACGAAGGCACCGCCTCGATCACGACCATTCCAGCTGTTTTTCCTAGACGGCAACTGGATGACCATTCCTGGCCCGAATGGCCACGCGACTTCGCCTGGGGAAACCAGATCCTCCTTCCGCTCCCCCACCCCAACCCGACCACGATTAACGTGTTGTTTGACACACAGGCACTTGAAGTCGTCACGGCTGGCGAATTCCGCTATGATCCGCCGGTTACAACTGTTGGCCCACGCCTCGAGCAGTGGTTCACTGATGGGACTTATCTGTACTTTCCGTTTGGGCCTGACGATATATTTGCTGGTGATCGACTGACCCATATCTATCGCTGCGCTCTTGACCTGGCCTGCGAATTGGTCAGTGACGCAGATCGAAACCGTATGCGAGTTTTCCTCGAAATCACAGGGACCAGCGATGACAACATTGCCCGCAGCGGCGGCGACAGCGACATTCGTTACTTCGAGACCAGAGACGGACAACTATATCTGATGGCCGATGGCGTTATCAGCGACGACCTGTCCGGCGACCTGGTCAGCATCCGCGAGATCAGGAACCTTGGCCGGAATGTCTATTTTTCTGGCGTGGATGCCGACAATCAGGGCGGCCTGTTTCGAGCGACATTCGATCCGACCGCGCATTCATTTGACTTTGAACTGGTGGAAACCTATGGTGCCGAAGTCGCACAGTTGATTGAGCTTGTCCCCTGACAACGTCTACGCGGGAGCCCCTGGATTTCTCTGGTCGACGTGGCGCCCGAAATGGGACGTGATGTTGCCCCGGTTTTCTATGCCTCGGATTGGTCAATGTCCGTAAGCCCATGTGCCAATCAGATCACCAAGCTTCTGTCCCCTGTTTGCCATTCCCTTTGAACCAGCCAGCGACCGAAACTGAACTCCGGACGACGAGCATCGATGCCGCCATCCGGCTGGCGACGATCCGTCGTTTCCCCCTGTCGTTCGATGACCCCGGCATTGAAGCCCGTTATTGCTACGAGCACAATCGCCGGTTTCTGCTGGAATCTGCCCAGGCAACGGCGCTGTACCTGGCCGGATTTTGTTTCGCCATCATCGCGTACTCATACTCACCGCTGTACGGCAGCCTGGTTGGGGACCTCTACTATTTCGGATCCGACGAATTTATCGGGCGGGTACGCACGATCCTGGCGATCATCGGCGTTTCCAGCCTGTCGATAAAAATATTCCCGGTCCCGGACTGGTTCATCCGTCATGGGCAGCTGATAATTGCGATTGTCGCGTTTGTCTTCGCACCACTACTTCTGTATGCCTGGTCAGGCGCTCCGGTCGAACTGATCAGCAGCTATGCCTACGGAATCATGATCATTCACGTCATGGATACGCACGCGATCCTGGGGCTGCGCAATATCTGGGCAACAGTGTGTTCGGCCGTGATGATCGTCTGTTACTCGTTCGCTGCGGCTTACTACTGGCAGCTTCCGTCGGAACACTTGACCCAACACATAACAATGCTGTCAATGACCTCTGTAATGGGGTTCTTTGCGTCCCATCAATTGGAACTGGCTAACCGCAAGAGCTACCTGGCGACGCTGCAATCTGATGCGCTGCTGTTGAACGTGCTGCCGGCGTCGATCGCTGAACGCCTGATGCAGGCCGAACCGGATGAACTGGTGGCCGACAAATTTGCAGGGATCACAGTCCTGTTTGCGGACCTCAAGGGATTTACGGCGCTGTCAGCAACCATGTCTGCCGAGGAATTGATGCGGATGCTCAATCAGATCTTTTCACGGTTTGATGAACTGGCCAACGAACTGGGCCTGGAAAAGATCAAGACCATTGGCGACGCCTATATGGTTGCCGGTGGAATGCCGGACGAATCCACCGGCCACGCCAGCGATGTCGCAAAGCTGGCGATCCGGATGGTCGCGGCCTTTGCCGAACTGAAACAGGAACTGGACCTGGATATCGACATCCGTATCGGCATGAACAGCGGACCCGCCGTGGCCGGGGTCGTCGGCACCCGGAAATTCAGCTATGACGTCTGGGGCGATACCGTCAACACCGCCAGCCGCATGGAATCACACGGCGAACCCGGCCGGGTCCAGGTGTCCCAGGCGACCTACGAAATCCTGAAAGACGAATTTGTTTTTGAGGAACGAGGCCTGATCGACATCAAGGGCAAGGGACAAATGAAAACGTGGTGGCTGACCGGGGAACGCGTCTAACGGACATCCGCCCAGCCCGGACTTAGTCCAGCACCCCGCGCTCGCGGTCGCTCTCGTCGATAATCTGCTGGCCCAGGATTGTCTCGACGACGTCCTCCATTGTGACCACACCAACCATTTCGTCGCCGTCTTTGACGATGGCAATATGTTCATCAGCGGATACGAGCGCTTCGTACAGGTGGCTCAACTCGGAGTCCGCCTGCACCACCAGGATGTCCCTGATCAGGCCGGAAAAATCATCGTGCGGTTCGTCCTTCAACAACTCGATCAGCAGTTCGTCCTTGAGGATATAGCCCGTAACGTTGTCCGGGTGATCGCGATACATCGGTATGCGCGAAATGTGCCACGCCTCGGACTTGCTGGACATGTCCGTCATCAGGTCTGCCTCATTCAGCGTGACCAGCTTGTTCCGGGGTGTCATGATTTCGCGGGTCAGCACATATTCCTTGCTCATCAGGTTTTCGATGATTTCTTTTTCGTGCTCGCGGATCAATCCGTCACGGTGCCCCATCCGGACGACGTTGTTGACCATGCCCCGTGACAGGATGCTTTGTTCCTCGCCCCGCTTGAACAAGCCGGTAATCAACTGGCAGACAACCACCACGGGATACAACAACCACGTCAGCCACCGGCAGGTGATTGCCACGGGCCCGGCCAATTGCTTCCAGTAGACGGCACCAATTGTCTTGGGGATGATCTCGGACCCGATCAGGATCACGACGGTTACTAACGCCGACACAACAGTCAGCGACTCGTCACCCCAGATCTTCTGGGCCGACGCACCGACGCCGGCGGCGCCGATGGTATGGGCAAACGTATTCAACGTCAGGATTGCTGACAGCGGCTTGTCGATGTCCCGTTTGAGCGCTTCCAGCCGCCTGCCCAGGCGC
>JBFJWU010000285.1:0-4810 GCA_041623475.1 bacterium
GCGATCATCGCGGCGCAGGCTGGCGAGCATGGCCGCAGTTTTGCGGTCGTTGCCGAGGCCATTCGTGAGCTGGCACAGCGGGTTCAGTCCAGTACCGGCGAGATCAAGGAATTGATACACGGTGTCCAGATTGAAACACAATCGGTCAGTCAACAGGTTCGGGTTGCCATCGAACAGGTCGAGCGGGGAGAGATCAGGGTAACCGAAGCCAAGGACAAACTTGTAAGGATCGTCCAATCCAGCGACGAGAACGACTCGACCAGCCAGTCAATTTCCAGGGCCATGGATGAACAGGCCCAGGTTTCCAGTAATATTTCCGAAGTCAGTACCAAGATCCAGAGCCTGATCCACGAGGTCTCGAAAGCAAGCAATATCCAGGCGGAACAGGCACGGGAACTGAACTCGGAAAGTCGACAGGTTGGTGACCTGAGTACGATTGTCAAGAAGGCAATTCAGGAAGAGGCAGAAGGTGCCCGGCGTGTTGCCGATAGTGTCGAGCGAATGATGAAATCAATCAAGCAGATTTCCGACGCGACGGATCGCCAGTCTTCTGAAAGCCAGCAGATTGCCGAGAACACCGCCGAAAACCTGCTGGCCCTGCAGGAAGCGGTGCGAATGATCGGTTCATTTCAGGAACGCTTGGGCAAGCTTCGCAATGAAGCAGGCGAAATGGATCAACTGTTGGCGACGTTCCGGGCCTGAATATCAGGTCTCGGGTTGGCCGCTGGTCCGGCCTTTCGTCTTGAACTGTACAAAATTGATGAAATCATCTATTCGCATGGGTTTTGCATAATAATACCCTTGCACGAACTCGCATCCCGCGCGCTGCGCGATCTCCAATTGAAATTCTGTTTCAACGCCTTCGACAATAACCCGCATATCAAGACGTGTCGCGACATCGGCAATAGCTGAAAGCACGTTAAGACTGCGTTCGTTATCGGCACCAGGCCTGATGCGTTCGACAAACTCTCGATCGATCTTCAAATGACCAAATGGCAGGTCACTCAGGTAACTCAACGCCGAATAGCCCGTCCCGAAATCATCCAAAGAAGTTGAAAAGCCAGCCTCATTCAACCCAAACAGGACGCGCGCCGCAGCGTTCTTATCGCGAATAATCGCGGCCTCAGTAACCTCCAGGCACAATCGCCTGTGTTCGATACCAAATGCCAAAGTCCGTTCTTGCAGCGTTTGCAATAAACTTCCTGAAGTAAGAAACTCGGACGTGATATTAACGCTCAGGTAGAACGATTCACCGAGATCAATTATCTGTCTTGTATAGGACAGAGCGAACAGGGCCTGCTCAATTGTCCAGTCGCAGATTCTGTCCATCAAACGTGCCCGTTCGATGTCAGGCAGGAAGGCAATTGGCGGCAATTCCCCACGTACCGGATGTTCCCAGCGAATCAGCATTTCCCCCGCGACCACTTCACCGGAACCGATATCCAGGATTGGCTGAAACACCGGGAAAAATTCTGCATTGTCAATCGCCCGGCGCAGTTCTTTCTCGATTTCGATTTGCCGGGTAATCTGCTCGCGATAGTCATCAGATACGATCACAAGACCCTGTTCGTCACCCCTGTCCTGCAGCGCGGCCTCGAGTCGAATCAATAGATCAGCAACTTCTGAATCGGGGCCCGCGACCGACAACGCGCTCGCCAGCATGGGACGAATTTCATGCGGGTCATCTGTCAACTCCATATCACCGACCGTATTCACCGACCGTGCGAGCACAATCAGTTCGCTGATATCCGAACCTTCCAGTAACAACAGGAAGCTCCCATCCGGTACTGCCGAAACCTGGTATTCGATTCGCCGACCGGCGGATTCTTCGTCCAGCAACAACTGCAGGCGGTCATGAATCGTATGGATCACTGCGTCGGCCAGCATTTCACCGTACCCGGTCCGCATCGCTGCAAGCCGCACAACCCTCAACCTGATGACGACTACATGGCCGTCGCCTGAATCCTTCAGGCGATCGATAGACTCCTTTAGACGTTGTTCGAAATACATCTGGTTGGGAATCCCAAGGCGGTCGTCAATCAATTTGGTTGTCGTGATGTCGGTTACTGTGCCGACCACCCTGGACGGAATTCCGGTCCGGTCGAACGTGATCTTGCCACGAACCCTGACCCAGCGATTGCTGCCGTGTTCCGGCAGAACTCGAACCTCGTAGCTAAACAGATCGTCTTGTGATTCGATTGCGCCAATCATTCCAGCGACAGCGACATCGCGGTCATCGGCATGAATAAACGTCAACAGACGTTCTATTCGATCCAGTTGCCCCACGTCATCCACGCCCAGGATACCGCCAAGCAAATCAGAACACTCAAGGCTGTTGGTGGTCACATCCCACTCCCAGACGCCGTCGTTGACCCCTTCCACCACGGTTGCCAACCTGCTCCGACTGGCGGCCAGTTGATCGTTTGCCTCCTCCAGGGCAGCCATTGCCCTCGCGTACTGGTCGATTCCGCGAACCAACACCGATTGATAGGCCCACATCATCAGGGTCAGGGCTGCAATCGAGGCGCTGCCGCTGACGAGATAGACACGTTTCCACGCATCAGCTGTTACCGGGTCAAGCGAATCAAATCCAGGAAGGATCAAATAGCTTGAAATAACACCGGCCAGCGAAACCACAGCAACAGCAAGGCCTTCATACCGTCCCAGGATCAATGTCGCGCCTGCAGGAAATACGGCGTACCAGAAAAGGATCGGCGACGGGAAAAACCCGTCAAAATACGCCACGAACGGAACCAGGACATTGACATAAACAAGCAATAATATCGTTGAAACTCGAAGCGAAACGCCCAGTCGACTAAGCAACGGAAAGATTGAGCAGCCCAGTGCAATAACGACGAACGAAACCACGACCACAAGGTCGCCGCCCGCATGCCCGCGTGAGAAAACAGCAGGCGCAGCAAATATAAATATTCCGATCGATGCCAGCACAGCCAGGCGCAATCGCGCAACTTGCTCCGGGTCATCCATTAATTTCCGGGAAATAAACAGGTCGATCACCCGCCACAGGCGGTCAAACCTGTAGGTCAAATCCTTGCCCGTGTCTTTCATACCGACCATATCCAATGGCTCCAACCTGATTGAACGCTGTCAACGGCCACAGGACAACAAATGCTCAACTCAGCCGATCCGGCAAATAGTCCAAAATCGATCGGACCGTCGTTTCACGGTCAGCAGTCTTGCAAATAAAACCCTGTGCGCCCGATTCTGCGGCCAGTTCTCGCAACTTGTCCTCTGGCAAGCCCGAGTAAATCACCATATTCAAACTACGGTATGCTTCCATACTGGCAAGCGCCATGATCAGCTTGTCACCACGGCTGCCGCCTATCTTTTGGTCCACAAGAATCAGATCGGGCTTGAATGATTCGATTGTGCCGATGATCCAGATGTCTTTTGTCGTGCGAACAACGCAGCCAGCCCGTTCCAGAACTGCGGTCAGGAAGCCGTGCACATCGACATCATCATCGACCACGAGGATCCGGGGTAACCTGTCTGGCTTCGAATCGGACACGTCACCACCCGCGCCTGGGTGACTTCACAATGTTGCAACAAAGAAAATATTTTCGGCTTCTGCAAACAAGCCTGCATCCAGCCGCAGGGGACACTATTACCTGATGGTTTCGGCGGACCACAAGCAGCCCTGACTAGATACTGAGCGACTGTTCAATTGCCGACACAAGATCTTCGTCGGTAAATGGCTTTTCAACAAATCCCCGCGCACCAGCAGCCGCAGCCTCTACCTTGATATCCCTTGATGATACGGCACTGATCACGACGACCCTGGAGTGTGGCGAAACGCTGAGGATTTCTGAAACCGCCGTTATTCCGTCCATTCCCGGCAGCGTCAGGTCCAAAGTTACGACATCCGCCTGACACTCGCTCAGTTTTTCAAGTGCGTCCTCCGCACTGCCAGCCTCGGCGACGACCGTATATCCCCGTGCAGTCAATCTGTCAAAGATCTGCCGACGGATAAGCCTGGAATCGTCAACAATCATCACGTTCGTCACTGGTATTCCCCTACCGATACACTCACAACAATCTAACCAATATCAGGACGCACCTCGAACCATTCCGGCCCCGACAAAGAATCGCAGTTCTCCCCACTCGACAACAGCTGTAATAAAACCGGCCTCCTCCTGCACAACTGCTTTCGCAAACTCGCTGCTGTCCAGAACCTGGGGAGGATGGGCAGTCAGGTTTGCAACATCAACAGACAGTTGGGCCTGCCCGGCAAGCAAATTGGCCAACTCTCCAATGACGTCGTCGCCGCCCGACCTGGCCAGTTCGGCGTCCCCCAAAGCCAGTTCTGCAACCCGCGTTAACAGGTCGTCGCGACACGCAAGGAAAGTAATCACGTCCGTATCCCCTTCGACCCGGCAGACAGCAATCGTGCTGTCCGGATCAAAACTTGGTGCCTGGCTTGAAAACTCGACGATTCGTGGACTGGTTTCGTCAAGGATCTCAAGATAACGAAACAGTTTTCCAGCGATCGATCCCAGTTGGTCTGCACCCAGTTTGGGGACCCGATACAAATCCCAATACCAGGCAAATTCTTCGCAATCCTTGTCGCCGCCGGCATCCAGGATGGCGTTGTGCCGATCCTTCAATTTATCACCCCAGTCCCGTCGCACGGGATCTGATTCCGAAAAGATTTCCGGAACGATTCCCGCGGGAACAGCCGGAGCCATCCAGAATCCCTGACCGTAGGAAACGCCGTGTTCGCATAAATGCCGTATCTGCTCATCGATTTCGACCCCTTCGGCAATGACGCTCAGGTCGTAGGCTGCAGCAA
>JBFJWU010000286.1:0-4785 GCA_041623475.1 bacterium
AATCCGGCAGCCCGACAGGCGTCCGGATCCAGGTGGTTACGACCATCGACGATGGTCGGTGTCGCCATCGTGCCAGCCAGTTGAACAAGGTCAACGTCCAGCAATTGCGGCCAATCGGTAACAACGACGACCGCGTCGGCACCGGCAGCCGCCGCCTCTGGAGTATCGTGGTAGGTCACCTGGTCATTGGGTCCCAGTGCGTACTGGAACGTTTCCTGCGCTTCCGGATCCCATCCGCGGATAATTGCGCCCTCGTCCAGCAGGACTTTCGCCAGCCGCAGGCTGGGTGCCTCGCGGACATCGTCTGTATCTGGCTTGAACGCCAGCCCCCAGAATGCAATCGTCTTGCCGCGCAGGACCCAGATCAGATCCTGCAACTTCCGGGTGACCACATCTATTCGGCGATTATTGATTTCGTCGGTCTCGCGCAACAGGTCAAAGTTTACGCCGTGATCCTCGGCAATCCGCTGAAAAGCGCGCACGTCCTTGGGAAAACAACTGCCGCCATAGCCGATCCCTGCCCGCAGGAAGCTGGCCGAAATCCGTTCGTCCAATCCCATCCCCTCGGCCACTTTTTCGACATCGGCGCCAACTACGTCACATAACTCGGAAACCATATTGATATAGCTGATCTTGAGTGCCAGGAATGAATTGGACGCGTGCTTGATAATTTCTGCTGTTTCCAGGTCGACGACAAGTTTTGCGCAATCCAGACCGCTGTACAGATCCAACATCATTTCGCGCGCCCGATCATCTTCGACACCGATGACGATTCGATCGGGATTCATGAAATCACCGATTGCCGAGCCTTCCCGCAGGAACTCCGGGTTGGATGCGACAGCGAAGCCGCTGCCGGACTTGTTGTATCGCGCGATCGTTTCACGCATCCTCTGGGCCGTTTTTACCGGCACAGTAGATTTTTCAACAATCAACTTGAAACCGTCCAGATGGGACGCAATGGTACGGGCCACAGCTTCGACCTGGCTCAGGTCTGCGCGCCCGTCCTGTCCCTGTGGTGTGCCGACACAAACAAAAAGGACATCTGAACCGCGGATCGCCGTTTCCATATCCGTTGTAAAGGTCATTGTCCCGTCTTCAAGCCCTTGCTTGAGCAAGTCTTCCAGACCAGGCTCGTAGATCGGTGACTCGCCTCGCTTCAGCGTTTCGATTTTGTCGTCGAGAACGTCATAGCCAATGACCTCATGACCCAGGCGATTAAAACACGCCGCGGTCACCAGACCCACATAACCCGTTCCCAATACTGAGATTTTCGCCACGTTATTCCCTCTTGCTGTTGGACCGGAATCGGTCCGTTTACAAACGCCGCGACTGGACTGTCGCGGGCCGGAATGTCAGGACCTTCATGATACGCTGAACGCAGGCTGAATGCCATGATTTCAGTATGCGGGCATCAAAATGGGCAATTGGCTGTCAGGACGCACCCTGCAGTCCAAAACCGTCTGTTTTGGTGTTAACCACAGAAAGGGACGTTGATTTGGTAAAAATAGCCCCCAGTATTATTGCTGCGGATGCCGGACGGCTGGCCGAAGAGGCCCGGGCAGCAGTTGATTCCGGAGCCGACATGATTCATATGGACGTGATGGACGGGACATTTGTGCCCAACATCACCTTTGGGCCCTGGATTCACAAAGCCATTGCAGATGCCGTCGATGTGCCACTGGACACCCACTTGATGGTGGCAGACCCGGACCGGTACCTGGAAGATTACCGGCAGGCAGGTGCCGAGTGGTTGACCGTGCACATTGAAGCGACAATCCATGTCCATCGCAGCCTGCTGAGAATCCGTGAGCTGGGTGCCAAAGCAGGTGTGGCCCTGAACCCCGGCACATCGCTGTCAGTCCTGGAGCCCTTGCTGCCTTACCTTGACCAGGTACTGGTCATGAGTGTCAACCCGGGGTTCGCCGGGCAGGCATTTATTCCCGAGGCGGTTGGTCGTGTTGAAACGGTTGCTGGCTGGCGTGAACAGGGTGGTTATAACTTCGTCATCTCGGTAGACGGCGGCGTCGGCCCCGGAAACGCGGCCCAGCTTCGTTCTGCGGGCGCAGATTTTCTGGTCGCTGGCAGTTCCGTATACCGGCAGGATGACTATGCCGCCGCAATCAATGCACTCAGGTCCTGATCCGCGAACAGTGAAGCTTTTCTGTATGGTTGCGGCCGCAGTAGCACTGGCGGCCTGCAAGCCCGAACCGGACCCTGCCGACACCGGAACCATTGTTGTCGCCCTTGAAGGCGCGCCAGGCACCCTGGACCCCCGGTTTGCTGTTGATGCGTACAGTACCCGGATCCTGGATACCGTTATGCGCAAGCTCATCGCCATTGATTCCAGCGGTGCGCCGACCGCCGACATCGCCACCGAATGGCAGTGGTCGGACCCGCTAACGCTGAGGCTCAAGATCGGTGCCGCGACATTCCACGACAATACGCGGATTACCGCAAACGTTGTAAAGTCAACCCTGGACACACTGCGCAGCCCCGAATTGGGCAGTCCAGTTGGTGCGGCGTTGGCCGATATCCAGACCATAACGGTCGACGGTGAATGGGTTGAACTCAAGCTTGCCCGGCCGTCGGCACCGCTGCTGGTTGGCCTGTCAATCCCGATAATCCATCCCGATCAATTGCAGATGGAACGAATCGACGTTCCGATTGGTTCCGGCCCGTTCAAGATCTCCGGCACACCGGAGCGTGACCAGATAAAACTGATCCGGGCTGCCCAGTATTGCAACTGCGCTGACGGCACGATCTGGAATATCCATTTCCGGACCATCGCCGATCCGGTTGCGCGAACATTTTCGCTGGAAACGGGCGACGCCCACCTGGCCCAGAACAGCATCCCGGCTGGCAACCTGAAAGACCTGCACAAGGTCGGATCGATCGCAATTGATCGACAGCCGGGGTTCAACGTCAGTTACCTCGGATTTCGCCTGGACCAGGGACCGACATCCGTTCAGGCGTTGCGGCAGGCGATCGCCCTGGCGATCGACCGTCCAGCGATCCTGGACGGGATACTGGATAACCTTGCCAAACCCGCAGCGACGTTGCTGCCGCCGGCAAACTGGGCCTGGCTGGAAATGGATATTCCGGCACGCAACCTGGACCAGGCCCGCAGCTTGCTGGACCAGGCCGGATTCACGGACCCTGACGGTGATGGTCCGGAACCGCGTCTGAGACTTGAGTTCAAAACCAGCACAAATCCGGAACGCATCCGAATCGCCCAGGCCATAGCCGGTCAGCTTGGCGAGATCGGGATCGACCTGTCTATCAGGTCCCTGGAATTTGGAACGTTTTTCGAGGATATTCGCCAGGGCAACTTTCAGATGTACGGGCTGACCTGGGTGGGGGTGATCGAGCCGGACCTTCTGCATTATGCATTGCACAGTGCCAGCATCCCCCCCTCCGGAGCCAATCGGGGTCGCAACCAGGATCCTGTCCTGGACCAGTTGCTGCTGGCCGCCAGGGAAACGGTCGACCCGAAAAGCCGCAAGGAGCTTTATCACCAGGCCCAACGGCGGATTGCCGAGCAGCTGCCGGTCATCCCGCTATGGGTCCATGACACAGTCCTGGTTCGCGATGCCCGGCTGGACGGATTTGTCGCCCATCCCGGAGGCAGTTACCGTTCGCTGGAAGACGCCCAGATATTGCCTGCGGCGGCCGCCGATCAGCGATGACCGGGAACGCCCCGGCAGAAATAACAGAAGAGGTCGCCGCGCTGCTGGCGTCCCCGGGGTCGGGACCGCCTGATCACAAGATTGATGCGCGTGGGCTTTTGTGTCCGCTGCCGATCGTGCATCTGTCCAGGTGTCTGCGCCTGGCCGAACCGGGCCAGCGCATACAGGTTGATGCAACTGATCCCGGATTTTTCCCTGATCTTGTTCGCTGGATCCGGGTCCGCAACGCCCGGATTGAATGCCTGCGGCACGTCGAAAACGAACAACCGCAACTGTTCCAGGCCTGGGTAATCAACGGCGCTCCCTAGACCGTTCCTGCCCGCTCTGACAGTACGACTGCTGCTAGACTATACGTTTATGGCCGATGGCCAAACGAACGATTATTAACCTGCAGACCAAGGAGACACCATGGCTTTTCAGCTTCCTGACCTTCCCTATGCGTTCGACGCGCTGGAGCCCCACATTGATGCCCGTACGATGGAGATCCATCACGGCAAGCACCACAACGGATATACAACCAAGTTGAACGCCGCGATTGACGGCACGGACCTGGATGGCAAGTCCATCGAGGACATCTGTGCTGACGCTGCCAACCAGTCCGCTGCCGTTCGGAACAATGGCGGCGGGTATTACAACCATTGTCTGTTCTGGGACGTAATGAGCCCTGATGGCGGCGGTCAACCCGACGGTGATCTGGCAGCCGCGATTGACAGCCAATTGGGCGGCTTCGACAAGTTCAAGGAAGATTTCTCGGCCGCGGCCGGGAGTCGCTTTGGCAGCGGCTGGGCCTGGCTGTGCGTCAAGGGTGACGGCACGCTGTGCGTCTGCTCGACACCGAACCAGGACAATCCACTGATGAAGGGCCTGGTCGACTGCGAAGGCACACCGATCCTTGGCCTGGATGTCTGGGAACACGCCTACTACCTGAACTACCAGAACCGGCGCCCGGACTATGTCGCCGCGTTCTTTAATGTCATCAACTGGGCGAAAGTTGCGGAGAACTACGCAGCGGCGAAATAGTTGATGTCACGACCGGTTTGAAACTCAAAACGGCCCGCCAATCGGCGGGCCGTTTTTGTTAGATGGTTGCACCGCCTGC
>JBFJWU010000287.1:0-4758 GCA_041623475.1 bacterium
ACAAGCTGAAGATCGACCTGGTAAAAGACGACGCCGTCCAGTAAATCGGCGCGGACTGACAAGCCGTTTGCCCCAATCGCCGGTCAGGCGGCCGCGCGGACCTGCCCGCCGCGCCACACCATCAACGGGCCAACGATGATCGATGACAACAGCGCTGCAAAAACAATGGCGACGAAAACCGTCTCGCCGATAAGGCCCAGCTCCAGGGCCAGGATTCCGACCACGATTTCCATCGCCCCGCCCGGCACAAACAGCAGGCCCACAAACGTCGCCTGGTCCCGCGGCAACCGGCCAAGCCGGGCACCCAGCCAGGCCCCGAAGTATTTGCCACCCATCGCAACCGCCAGGAATACGATTGTCACCAGCGGGTCCATTCCCGAAACAAAGTCAATTTTAAGCCCCAGCGTCGCGAAAAAGATGGGAACGAACACCGCGTGGAATGTCTCGGCAATACTGTTTCTGAGCTCGCCTGAGATCTCGGTCGCACCGCCCGCCATAATTCCCGCCAGAAAGAATCCAAGTATGGCGTGAATGCCCAGCCACTGCGTGATCACACCGCACAGCAGGCCGGCACTGACCACCAGGGTCATGGTCGCGGCCGGCTGGGCCAGCGACGTCGCCTTGACCCAACGGGCCGCCACATCCATCACACGGCTACCCACCAGGCAGCAGATGCTGACAAAACCGACAATCAGGACAAACGTCAGCGCAATCTGACCCGTGTCGACTTGGGTAGCCGTGGCAATCGAAATCACGACGGTAAACAAAAACCAGCCGAACACATCGTTGACCGCACACGCCGACAGCACCAGCCCACCGGCCCCGGTCCGCGCCATGTCCAGATCGCCGATCGTCCGGGCAACAACAGAAATCGCGGTGATCGAACCGGCAACCGCGAGGAACAGCGAAAAGCTGACGCGGGTCGCATCCGGTCCCCAGTGGACCGGATCAAACAGGGCAAATACCGGTATGCCGATCGCAATGGGCACCATGACACCGATCACCCCGATCAGCATCGCGGCCCGCCCTTCGCGGATCGCACGGGTCACGTCCACATGAAACCCCGATGCCAGCAGCAGAAAGAACACCCCCAGCCAGGAAACGGTATCCAGCATGGTCATCTGGATGATTTCGGTCGGGAACAGGCGTTGCTGCAGCTCGGGGCTGATGCGACCGAACAACGTCGGACCCAGCATCACCCCGGCCAGAATCTCGCCGGCGATCGCCGGCAGTCGGTAATGCTCAAAAACCACACCCAGCGTCCGCGCAGCCCCCAGCAGGATCATTAACTGCAGCAGAAACAGCAGAATGTGCGACTCGTCCAGGTAGTGCAAACCAGCCTCTTTCGTGGTCCGACGGGATCGTGTTGCGTCCTGTGATCAGGATACCGGAACAACAGTCCAATCCTGAGTGTGATCCCGGTGGAAAGACGGCAGACAGTCGACGTTCCGTTGGTTCTGATACAAAAAAAGGCCGCCCGAATCATCAGGCGGCCTTGAAGTCTCCGTCGTAGGTGAAAACCCTACTCCAGGTATTCCTTGATCATTTTCGCCTTGACCGGGCTGCGCAGCTTGCGCAGGGCTTCGGCTTCGATCTGGCGGATGCGCTCGCGGCTCAGGTTAAAGCTTTTGCCGATCTCTTCCAGCGTGTGCTCGGATTCGCCGCCGATGCCAAATCGCATCTTGATGATCTTGGCCTCGCGGGGCGTCAGCGTGCTCAGCAGTTTCAGCGTCTGTTCGGTCAGTGACTTGTTTTCTGTTGCCTCGCTGGGCGATTCGCTGGACTGGTCGGGGACAAAGTAGGCGATGGTGTTTTCGTCGCCCGGATTGATCGGCTCGTCCAGGCTCATGGGCTCGCGGACCAGCTTTTTGATTTCCTTGATCTTTTCCACCGGCATGTTCATCTCGCGGGCGATTTCCTCGTCCGTGGGCTCGCGGCCCAGCATCATATGCAGGTTACGGGTAACACCGATCAGGTTGTTGATGATGTCCAGCATGTGGACCGGGATCCGGATCGTCCGGGCCTTGTTGGCGATGGCGCGGGTGATCGCCTGGCGGATCCACCACGTCGCGTAGGTGGAAAACTTGTAGCCCTTGCGAAAGTCAAAGCGCTCGACGGCCTTCATCAGGCCCAGATTGCCCTCCTGGATCAGGTCATTCAACGGCAGGCCACGACCGATGTAGCGTTTGGCGATCGAAATCACCAGCCGCAGGTTGGCCTTCATCAGATCATTACGGGCGACCCGGACTTCGGCTTCCAGCTCGTTCAGGCTCTTGTTCAGTGACTCCAGTTCTTTCTGGGTCATGTCGGCGCGGCCCAGCAGGTTTCTGACCAACTGCCGACGCATACTGGCGCGCGTACTGAACCGTTTCTTTTCAACGTCGTCCTTGGTCGCTTTTTCCTGTTCCTTGAACTGCTTTTCCTCGCCCTTGATGCGCAGGACTTCGTCCTCCATCCGCTGCAGTTCTTCGGCGATCCGATGATAAAACGAATCTTCGATGATCAGCTTGGATGCATGGAACGCCAGCTTGTGCTTGTCCTTGGCCAGCAATTCTTCCTGCTTTTTCAGCTCGGGGTCGTTGCGCTTCATGTCGTCCATCCGGTCGATACGGCGCTCAATTGTCTTGTACGTCTTGCAGAAGTGCGTCACCCGGCCTTCGACCTGTTTCCAGGGGGGCAGGTCATCGCGATCATTCTTGCGCGAGCGGAACAGGATGTACGTCTGCGCGGACTGCGGCGTCAGGTCGTCGGGCTTGGTCAGTTCTTCGCCCAGCCGCGACAGGAACAGGTAATTCTCGTTCAGGCTTTCACGAATTTTTTCTTCGCCGTCTTTGATCCGCCGGGACAGGTTGACTTCGACCTCCTGGGTAATCAGGGGGATCTCGCCCATTTCCTTGAAATACATGCTGATACTGTTCAGCGATGATCCCGCGTCGTCGCCATACAGACTGTTGACGGTTGCCGGTTTGGCCTTGGACTTGTCAACAGAATCACTGGTGACCAGTTCGATTCCAGCCTTGGCAAACAAGTCCAGGGCTTCCATCAGTTCTTTTTCTTCGTCGTAGTCCAGCGCCAGCGTCTGCTTGATTTCCTTGTAGGTCAGGGTGCCGAGCTCCTTGCCACGCTCCAGCAGGTCTTGCAGGACCTCGTTACGGGTCTTGGAACGGACGCGGTTTTTGACTTTGGGACGACGGTTGGATGATTTGGCTTTAGCCATGTGTTTGCTAGACTCCCTGTCCAGATGATCCGTTTGCTGCCGCCGGGAGACCCGCGAATCGGGTCAAAGGGCGTACCTGCGCCAGCCTAAACTTGAACATTATAGAAGAATCACACCCCACTAGTCAACATTTTTGGACCCCGTGGGCGACGATTCGTTCCAAAGCCGTCCCGGCGCTGGCTACAATAACAGGCATGTGTCCAACAATTCACGATGATCCAGACCGACGGAGCTCTGCCCCTATGACCGCCAAACGATTGACCTGGCTGATGGCCCTTTTGCTGACCGCCCTGACCGGGACCGCCATCGCTGACAAGGACGACGAATCAAAATCGGATGACAACAACGAATCCAGTGTCCGCACCGAACATCGGATTACGATCGATGGCAACAAGGTTCCGTACAACGCCACCGCCGGCACAATCGCCCTGCGCAACAACAAGGACGAACAGCGGGCATCGGTGTTTTATGTCGCTTACGAGCGCAGCGACATCGGCGACAAATCGACCCGGCCGATTATTTTTGCTTTTAACGGCGGACCCGGATCATCATCAGTCTGGTTGCATATGGGCGTACTGGGCCCACAACGGGTCACCCTCGATGACCAGGGCATGGCCCCCGACCCGCCGTACGGCTATGGCCCCAACGACCAGTCGATCCTGGACCGCGCCGATCTGGTCTTTATTGATCCGGTCAGCACCGGCTACAGTCGCCCGACTGACCAGGCGGACGGCGATGAATTCCACGGTGTTGTCCAGGATTTCAAATCAATCGGACAGTTCATCCGGCTATACCTGACCCGCAACCAGCGCTGGCAATCCCCCAAATACCTGGTCGGCGAAAGCTACGGCGCAACACGGGCCGCGTTTTTGACATCGCACCTGCACGACCAGTACGGGATCGACCTGAACGGCATTATCCTGGTCTCGCCGGCGGTTGACTTCCAGACGATTGCCATGGCTGCCGGCAACGACCTGCCCTATGTGCTGTACCTGCCAGCCTATGCGGCGGCAGCAGCCTATCACGGACGTGTCGACCTGAAGGGCCAGGACATTAACGCGTTCTTGCAGGACGTTGAATCATTTGCCCGCGGCGACTACAGCGATGCCCTGTTTGCCGGCCACAGCCTGAGCCCCGTCCAGCGGGGCAAGGTGGTTGCTGAACTGGCGCGCTACACCGGCCTAGATGCCCGCTGGCTTGAGCAGGCGGACCTGCGTCCCCGGGTCGGCTGGTTTGCCAAGGAATTGCTGCGCGACCAGGGTCGCCACATTGGTCGATTCGATGCCCGGTATGCCGCGCGTGGCTGGCAGGCCAACCGGCCCAACACTGAATTCGACCCCAGCTACGAGGAAATCTATGGCGCGTTTTCATCAGCGATGAATGACTACCTGCGCCGGCAGTTGAACTACGAAACCGATGACGAATACCGGATCATCGCCCGTGATGTGCACCCGTGGGATTATGGCCGTTACACCAACCGCTACGTCAATGCCGGGCCGCCGCTGGCCAAGGCCATGACGCGGATCCCCGGGCTGCGGGTC
>JBFJWU010000288.1:0-4737 GCA_041623475.1 bacterium
CCCTACTTTATTGCTTGCCCAATAAAGTAGGCAAACAAGGGCCCCCCACTTGTTCCTGTCTGTGCGCATTCGCGCACAGATTCCCTCGCCTGCAGGGATTGAAATCGGGCCAAGCCCGAACTCGGTCGTTTCACTCCCTCAAACAGGCGTGCTTGTCTGTTTCCGATTTCCACCCCTTTGTCTCGGCAGGATCCAAAGGGGGATGGATCGGCGGATTACCTTCGCGGACAGACTTCCTGTTTTGCTGCCGTCTCCGTGCTCTCTGTGTGCTCTGTGGTGGGCAATTTCTTGTCTTCCCCTTGACTTCCCCCGTGATCAAACGTCTTCCTCTGTGCACCTGTTACTACTGATCTCTAAAATTCCCGGTCGAAGCGGTCTATGAATTTGAGGAAGGCGACTTTGCCGTTAATGACTTTCAGGCGGCCGCTGGCTAAGGCGGCGACCGGGTTGTCCATTTTCAGGGCCAGTTTTTTCCACGTTTTGGCATCTGTCTGGATGTGGGCGTCCAGGGTGGCCGGGATAGTCGTTGGGTTATTGCGGACTTCGGCGATGCCATTGCGGATCTGGATCAGCCATTTGTTCCCATTCTCAGTAAATTCAAACAGGACCGTTTCCTGGACATCCATTGATTTGGCTGGCAGCAGGCGGGTTGCCATCGTCTGGAAAAAGATCGACAGCGGCAGGTTGTCCAGGAATCCATCATCCAGGACGGGTGGAATGTTGTCGGGCTGGCCCTGTGCAGATTCAATCGCAGACTGCAGCAGGTAGGCGCGGCCATTGGTGTTGGCGATGGCCGTGGCCAGTTCACGCAGGACCTGTCGATAGAGTTCTGCCGACGAGCCGGCCAGGTCACTTGGCAATTCTGTCCGGTTCAGGCGCGTCAGCAAAGCCAGGGCCCAGCGATGGTCGCCAGCTTCGGCAGCTTTATCGGCTTCGGCCAGCACGGCTGCCGGACCACCCATCAGTTGGATCTCGCGGTCATTGAGGTCACCGGGGGGCAACGGGTACAGGTCTGTTGGATTTTCATCAAACCAGCCCAGTTCGTTGCTGTAGATCGCCCGGGCCGACCAGTCGACCTGCCCATAGAGCTCTCGCAGGTGCGGTTTGCCGGCCAGGTGCGGCGGCAGGGCGCTGGTCGTCGCAATCTGGTCGATCGTCAGTCCGGCGTTGGCGCCCTGGACGACGCGGTCGCGGACCCATTGGATTGCATCCCGGTAGTCGGTCAGGACCGCCATGACGTCGGCGGTTCCGCTGACCGGAATGGTGTGGGACGGGATCAGCAGTTCCGGTTGACGGTCCCGCATCGCATCCAGGCTGTCGATCCAGTCGTTGACCGGGCGTGGCCGGGTGCCGCGGATCGTATAGATGTTTGGAAACGCATGGTAAAAGTTGTCGCCAGGCAATAGCGCCCGGGCTTTGGGCAGCCAGACAAACAACTGGTCGTCGGTCTCGCCGTGGGCCTCGATCAGTTCAATTCGGACACCGCCGATCTCGAATTCCACGCGACCGCTGAACGTGTCGGTTGGCATCCGGATCCCCGGGGCCAGGGCGGCTTCCAGGTCGATGCGGCGGCCCAGCGCCGAACAGGGCAGGTCGGCATCAGGTACATCGTGGCCGAACTGGCGGGCACCGCGCCGTTGTTCCGCACGCTGAAAGGTGCCGTACTGTTTCATCAGATGGCCGCGAAAGCGATCCGTTGCCCAGATCTGCGTCTGCTCGCCAGCCCAGACGGACGCGCCACCAATGTGGTCGATATGGGAGTGGGTGTAAATGATCGCTGCCGTCGGGCCTGGTGCAACGGCCTGCAACGCGGCGTGGACCGGTTCGGCCCGGGCGGGGCTCATTCCGGGGTCAACGATGACGTTGCCCTTGCTGGTCTGGATCAGGGTGGTATTGGCCAGGTCATAACCAATGGCAACCCAGATGCCGGGTGCCGGGTTAAGGACCCGCGGTGGACCGACGAACCGTTCACAGTGGTCCGCCAGGTCGGCTGGGCTGGCCACGGTTGCCGTTGGCCGGGTGGTGTCCTTGCAGGCTGTAATCGACAGGACGAAAAAGGCGGCCGCGGGCAAAGCCCGGGCCGCCTGAACAAGACGCTTGTTCATAGTTGGAATCAGGCCAGCTCGAACAGCCCGGCCGCGCCCATGCCGCCACCGACACACATGGTGACGATGCCGTATTTGGCATTGCGACGTTTCTGCTCGCGCAGGATTGTGCCGACCTGGCGGGCTCCGGTCATTCCGTACGGATGCCCGATCGAGATCGCGCCACCGTTGACGTTGTAGATCTCGGGATCAATGCCCAACTGGTCTCGACAGTACAGTGTCTGGACGGCAAAGGCCTCGTTCAGTTCCCACAGGCCGATATCGTCGATTTTCAGGCCCTTGCGCTCGAGCAGTTGCGGTACGGCAAAGACCGGACCGATGCCCATTTCGTCGGGCTCGCAGCCAGCCACGGAAAAACCGCGGAAATAGCCAAGGATCTCGGCACCGGCTTTCTCGGCCGCAGAGGCTTCCATGACAACAACGGCGGCCGCGCCGTCGGACAGCTGGCTGGCGTTACCCGCGGTGACCGTACCACCGGCAACGGGTGCCAGGCTTTGCAGGCCTTCCAGGGTCGTCTGGGGGCGGTTGCCTTCGTCCTTGGTCAGGGTGACTTCTTCCTTGGTTTTTTCGCCGGTTTCCTTGTTCTTGACTTCCATTGTCGTTGTAAACGGAACGATTTCGTCGTCAAACTTGCCTTCTTCCTGGGCCTTGGCGGTCCGCATCTGGCTGTTGAATGCGTATTCGTCCTGGGAGTCGCGGGACACGCTGTAGCGGTCGGCAACGACCTCGGCGGTTTGCAGCATCGGCATGTAGATGCCGGGTTTGTTGGACGCAACCCAGTTTTCGATGTAACCATTCATGTTCAGGTTGTTCTGGACCAGGCTGATGGATTCAACACCACCAGCAACGATGCAATCGGCTTCATCGGCGATAATGCGCTGGGCGGCCAGGGCGACCGACTGCAACCCGGACGAGCAATAGCGGTTGACGGTCATCCCGGCGACGGTGACCGGCAGTTCGGCGCGAATGGCAGCCACTCGGCCAATGTTATTACCTGTTGCGCCCTCGGGCAGGCCGCAGCCAAAGATTACGTCGTTAATGGATGCCGGGTCAATGCCGGCCCGTTCGACCGCGTGTTTGACCACAAATCCGGCCATAGTGGCGCCGTTCGTCTGGTTCAGGCTGCCCCGAAAGGCTTTGCCGATTCCGGTCCGGGCGGTAGAAACAATAACTGCCTCGCGCATAATTGCGGAACTCCTTGGATTTCGGGACTGGGTCCCGGTTAAAAACGGTATCTACTTGTCTGTTATTCGGGACCAGTCCTGAACCGCCGTTCCGTGACATTTCCGGACTGAATCCTCCCTCAGTATACGCGAATGTTTACTTTTTTTGCAGTGCCGTCAGTCGAGCACCAGCGAAACGGCCCGCCGCAGGCTGTGGACCTGGCTGGCATAATCGTTTGTCAGTCCGTTGACCAGTGACTGGGCTGCAGCCTGGAACAACGCAAAAATCGTATTGGCGACAATCATTGGCGGGTCGGCGTGGCGGTTATGGTGACCATTGGCACGGATGACGTTGGCCAGTTCGTGGATGAAGTGGGTAACCATTTCGCGATTTTCACGCCGGACGTCACCCGGGCCGGGGCAATACGATTCCTGGAGTGCGATTACAGACAGGCTGGGGGACAGCCTGTAAAACGACAACATTGAACTGCAGACCGACATGATCTGGTCGATCAGCGGCAGTCGCTGGTCGATATTGCGCAGCGCTGTTGTGGCGGCTGCCTTGAAGCCGTCAATGTGCAGCAGCAACAGGATTTCGCGTTTGTCACCGGCGTACAGGAAAACGGTGCCCGTGGCAATGCCTGCGTGCTCGGCGATTTGCCGGGTCGTCGTATCGTGGAAACCGTGCTCGATGAACAACCCACGAGCCGCAGCCTTGATTCGCCGCAGTTTGTCCTGTTTGTTACGCTCGCGCTTGCCTGTCAATCTCCACCATCCGACCCAAAAAAAAATGAACTTGGTCATTATCGTAGCACGTGCCGGGGTCAAGGGTTCCAACATGTTGATCCAATTGGACTTTTCACCCAGTTGAAATCACGGGGCATGGGCTGCTAGAATAACTTACTGACCGGCCAGTCAGTAAGTATTGCCGCCACGCAGGGAGTTCCAATGCTGGACATTCGCCAGGGTGCAAGATCAACCGGGACTGGGTTGACGCCGTCGACGGGTCGGCGCACGCAGTCCGAGCGCAAGGCAGCATCGCGCCAGGCGATCCTGGACGCGGCCCTGGACGCGTTTAACCAGAACGGATACCACGCCACCACGATGGCGGATATCGCCGACGCGGCAGGCGTGTCCAAAGGTCTGTTGCATTACCATTTCCAGAACAAGGAAACGCTGATGCTGGCCGTCGAGGAACAGATTTCCCGCCGGATTTTTGAAACGATTACCGATACCGCCAGCCAGTTGCAGCCGTCCTTGAAGAACGCGATATGGGCGCTGGATGAGTTATGGCAGGGGGTCGGCGAAGCGAGCCACCTGGTGCCTGTCGTTGTCGAACTGGCTGCCAGGTCACTGACCAATGCCGACACCCGGGAGCGGTTCGGGGCTATTTCAGATATGCAGGTACAGATGCTGGTCGAAGGGATCGAACGGGTCCTGGGGCCGTTGCAGGAACAGACCGACATCGA
>JBFJWU010000289.1:0-4735 GCA_041623475.1 bacterium
GCATCGGCATCAATTCTTCAGTTTCCCGGACGGCATAGCCAAACATCATTCCCTGGTCGCCGGCGCCCACTTCATCGCCCCGCGATACGCCCTGGTCAATATCGGGGCTTTGCTGGTGAAGTCCGACGAGAACCCCACAACTGCGATAGTCAAAGCCCATTGCGCCGTCGTCATAGCCGATTTCACGAATGGTCTCGCGCGCAATTTCGCCAGGGTCGACCTGCTGCCCCTGTAAATCGACCTTGATTTCACCAGCCAGGACAACCTGCCCGGTCGTCACCAGTGTTTCACAGGCGACGTGGCATTCGGGATCGATGGCAATATATGCGTCCAGTACGGCGTCCGAAATCTGGTCGGATACCTTGTCGGGGTGCCCTTCGGACACAGATTCAGACGTAAAAAGATACGATGTCACTGTATTAATTCTCCTGAAATGCAGGGATCGAGTCGCCGCTGGTTGGTTAGGCGCGTTTTTCGGAAACCGACATTATATCAAGGCTGCGGGCCCAGATACCCGGCATCGGCATACTCCGGACAAAGAAATTTGCTGATAACGATCGTCAACAACACCGTAATCCCGGCACACAGGTACGGCGGGACCGAGCGTGTCATCTGGTGGCTTGGCCAGGAATTGACCCGTCGCGGCCATCAGGTCAGATACCTGGTCGCTCGCGGATCAACCTGCGACTTTGCGGCCGTTGACCAGATAGACCCGACCGCTCCCCTGGCACCGCAGATCAGTCCCCAAACCGACATCATCCACGTCCACTTTCCCACCGACGAGTCATTTGACAGGCCGGCCTTGACAACCATTCACGGGAACGGCCAACCGGGCGAACGCTTTCCGATCAACTCAAATTTTGTCTCGTGTAACCACGCTGATCGCCACGGGGCGACGTGCTGGGTCCACAATGGGATCGATCCCCGGGAGTATGGTGAACCCGACCTGAGCGCCACCCGCACCCATCTGCTGTTCCTGGCCAAGGCCAGTCGGCGCGAGAAAAACCTGAGGGGCGCAATTCGCCTGGCCCGGGCGATTGGGAAACCACTTGCGGTCATTGGCGGCCGGCGCATTCCCCGGCCGGGGGTCCGATATCTGGGTGAGGTCGGAAGCCATCGCAAAAACGATGCCCTGAACAAGACCGACGCGCTTCTGTTTCCGGTGCGGTGGCACGAACCGTTCGGACTGGCAGTTGTCGAAGCGATGTACTTTGGCGCGCCGGTAGTTGGAACGCCCTACGGGTCGCTTCCGGAACTGGTCGACGAAGGGTCCGGCAAACTGGCCGACCGTGCCGAACCGTTGATTGAGTTCCTGCGGCATCCAGCGGCGTTCGATCGCCGATACTGCCACGAGCGCGTGCTGCGAAATTTTTCGTCGGCAGCAATGACCGACGGTTACCTGTCACTGTACGAGCGGCTTTTGGACGGCGAACAGCTGAACCTGTCGGTGCCAACCGGACCCGATGATACGGGACGGCTTTTGCCGTTTGACGTCCGATGACAGGGTTTGACACCACTGTTCCTGGCGGAATACCATTAGCCAGACACCAGCTGGGGCAATGGAGCTCGCTTCGCTCGTGAAAATCAGTGGCTTCACCTTTGTTCGCCACGGCGAAAAATACGACTACCCCTACCTGGAATCGATTAGTAGCCTGTTGCCGGTGGTTGATGAACTGGTTGTCAATGTTGGAATTGGTGACGACAGCACACTGGCGGCTATCCAGGACCTGGCCAGCACCCAGCCAAAAATCAGGATCGTGGAATCCGAATGGGATCCCGAGCTTCGCAGCGGTGGGCAAATCCTCGCCCAGCAGACCGACCTGGCCCTGGCCGAATGTACCGGTGACTGGTGCGTCTACCTGCAGGCCGACGAAGTCTTGCCGGATGGTGCAGCCGCTGCGATTCGCAAAAGGTGCATCCAGGTCCACGACGATCCCGAAATCAACGGCCTCCTGTTCGACTACGTTCACTTTTACGGCGCCTACGACCGTGTCGGAACCGGTCGGCGGTGGTACCGTCGCGAAATCCGCGCTGTCCGCAACATTCCCGGCATCCATTCCTGGAAAGACGCACAGGGATTTCGCTTCAACGGGCAAAAAATAACAGTCGCGCCAGTCGATGTTTCCGTGTTTCACTATGGATGGGTCCGTACTGCTGACCGCATGCGGGACAAAAAGCAGGACTTCGAACATTGGTGGAGTGCCGACAAGGATGAGCCCGTGATTCTCGATGCCAACTGGGATTTTGATCCGGGAATCCGCGTACAGCGGTTTGCAGGCCGCCATCCGTCCGTGATGGCCGGCCGAATCAACGCGTTTCCCGCCGGCCATCCAGGCCAGACCAGCACAATGAAATGGCTGCTGAATCATCCACTGGAGGCCATAAGCGCAGTAATCGAGGCGGCAACCGGCGTTCGTCTGGGCGAATATCGGAACTACAGGATCAAGCGGATGTCGCGATGAACGCAGCAAACTGGGAACAGACGGACACATTGGTTATCGGCGGTGGTATTGCCGGCCTCAGCCTGGCACTCCGCCTGGCTGATTATCAGACAGTAACAGTCGTGACCAAAATGGGCTTTTCGGAAAGCAATACCTGGTGGGCCCAAGGCGGAATCGCAGCCGTTATCGGCGAGGATGACTCGATCGACCAGCACTTGCAGGACACGATTGATGCCAGCGGCGGACTTGCCCGACCGGATGTGGCTCGCACGATCCTGGAAGCAGGCCCGAGGATGATCCACGACCTCGAGCACTGGGGGGTCGAATTTTCGCGCACTGAATCGGGATATGACCTGACCCGCGAAGGCGGCCACCGTGAGCGCCGCATCCTGCACGCGGACGACATGACCGGTGCCGTCATTGGCACGGCACTGTTGGAACAGGCGAACGAGCACGCCAGCATTCGCTTGCTGGACCAGACAATGGCCGTTGACCTGATCACCCGCCGTCGCAAGTTCAACATGCATCCGGATCGGTGCCTGGGTGCCTACCTGCTGGACACACGCACGGACCGGATTCGACCCTGCCTGGCCCGGAACACAGTGCTTGCCACAGGCGGATCCGGCAAGGTCTACCTGTATACATCCAACCCCGATGTTGCCACTGGCGACGGAGTCGCCATGGCCTATCGAGCAGGTTGCAAAGCGGTCAACATGGAATTGACCCAGTTCCATCCGACCTGCCTGTTTCACCCGGATGCAAAAAACTTCCTGATATCCGAGGCTGTCCGCGGTGAAGGTGGCGTCCTGTTGAACGTTGCCGGGCACTCGTTCATGCAGGATGTCCACCCGATGGCAGAGCTGGCGCCACGCGACATCGTCGCACGGGCCATCGATGCCGAAATCAAGCGCAGCGGGTCCGACTACGTCCTGCTGGACATCAGCCACAAACCCGACGAATTCATCCGCAGTCGTTTCCCGAACCTGGTTGAGGCATGCGCCCGGTTTGGTGTCGACATGGTCAAAGAACCAATACCGGTGGTCCCTGCCGCCCACTATCAATGCGGCGGGATCTGGACCGATAACCGTGGCCGGACAGAGATTCCCGGACTGTTTGCCATTGGCGAGGTCGCGTTTACCGGACTGCACGGAGCCAATCGCCTGGCATCAAACAGCTTGCTGGAGTCCATGGCAATGGCCGACTTTGCCGCAACAGAGATCAGGTCCTGCGAGGAACCTGTTGAATTGCCCGCCGATGCCCACCTGGACTGGAAATATGGTGGTGCGGTACCGGCAGACGAACAGGTCATTGTCAATCACAACTGGGATGAAGTTCGCCGGACAATGAGCAGCTACGTTGGAATTGTCCGCAGCAATCGCAGGCTGGAACGGGCAAAACGCCGGATTTCGAACCTGGCGGATGAGGTCCAGGAGTACTACTGGGGTGTCATCCCCAACAAGGACCTGTTGGAACTACGCAACCTGGTCCAGGTTGCCTGGATCATCACCCAAAGCGCCATCCGCCGCAAAGAAAGCCGCGGACTGCACTTTAACCTCGACTACCCTGACACACTCGACGATGCCCGTGACATTGTCCTGGACCCGGTATCCCACTACCCGTGAGAAAATGCCGGAACCTGTGCGCATCAAGGCATAAAGATCGACCACGCGAACCAGAACGTATCGATGTGCGGCAGCGGTTGCAGGCGCGTCCCGGATAGCGGACCGGAAATTGCCTGTCCGGATGCGTTCCAGGTTGAGCCTGTCTGCTGGTCAATAAATCTTCCCGGCTCACTTTGTTTGAATTCAAGGGGCCGGTCCGCGACCGTGGCCACGTAAACCGCCGTCGTTCCGATATCTTTGCTGGTCGCAATATTGGCCCGATCCAGCGCCGATGCCACGTGCGGTGCCCAGAAATAGACGATTCTTTGATCGCCCAGGGTTGCCATCAGTGATCCGGTCAACTGCAGGTCGGTCAACATGACGTGATCGCGGTCGTCGTCGGCCACCACACCGACGATCCTGGCCATTGGCGCATGTCGCGGATCGGTTGGTGCACCGAACAGTGCAAACGGACGACCGCTGACATCGTCGTAGCCAACATAGGGATTCTGCCCGTAATTCCGCTGGTGGCCGGTTTCCCTGCTCAATACCTCGGCATTCGGGTGGCGGTCTTTGAACGACTTCCAGGACACAATTCGCGACGGCACCTGTTTCAGTTTCCAGCCAGCCAGTTCACCGACAATCGCCTCGCCGGTGAACTGCTGCCACCAGGACTCGGTCTGCCGGTCGTAC
>JBFJWU010000290.1:0-4731 GCA_041623475.1 bacterium
GACAACGACCGTGCTGATGTAGAACCAGATCGCAACGTAAATGTGTTTTTCGCGACGTTTGACGATCATCCAGAACACATTGATTGCAAAAACGACCCAGACCAGTGTGATCAGCAGGTCGATGACCCAGCCGGCTTCGGCATATTCCTTGCCCTGGCTGTGCCCGGTCAGCAGGTAGAGTACGTCCAGCACGATAATCAGCTGCCAACCCCAGAAATGGATGTTGGCCAGGGTTCCATTGGGGATCCGCACCTTCAACAACCGCTGCATCGAATGATAGACACACGCAAAGATCGCGTTTGCGGTAAACGCAAAGATAACACCGTTGGTATGGACCGGTCGCAAGCGTCCGAATGTCAGCCAGGAAATGCCACCGTTGGTCTGCCACCACGCGAGTTCGGCGGCGATATACAAACCGGCCAGCATTCCGACCAGCCCCCAGACAATCGTCACGACAACAAATTTACGGACGATGTCGTCGTTGTAATGAACGTCGATCGTGCTATTCATAAGGTTGACAACTCCTGAAGAAACGATGCACGTTTGTGCGCACTGAATTGAATGTGCGTTCAGGTTATGGATTCGTGGTCTGCGAAAAAATGACCTATGTCAATGTTTTGAGACACACCCGCCGGCACGATGTCGCGGTGGACATGCACGCCCATTCTGACCTGCTTTTTGCGACGTTGCCGGCAGCCTTTGCGGCGGGTGCCATCGGCGGTGTCGCCCACTGTACGTTGATGTGCGGTGGAATCCCGGTCACATTGCGACGCGGCCGGCGTGACGCGGGCGGCTCGGAAACGTGGCTGCATTCCGGACGCATTACTGCTTACACAATGCTCGCGGGGCTGACGATGGCCCTGGGGACAGGTGTCGAATGGCTGGCACCGGTCGCCGGGCGCCGGGCATTCAGTGTCGCCACCGGCCTGCTGCTGCTGTTTGTGCTGCTGCCCGTCGTGTTTCCCCGCATTCACCTGGGCCGACGCTGGACATCGCGCTTGTCCACAAGCCTCAGGCACCTGTATGCCCGTGGTCGGGTGGGCACGTTTGCAGCAGGGATGGTCTGGGGGCTGATGCCATGTATGTTCAGCTGGGCCGCCATAATTGCCGCCGGCACGATGCCTGCAAACCTGGGAATTCCCTCGATCATCCTGTTTGGAATCGGCACGTGGGCACCATTGCATGTCGCGGTCCTTGCTGACCGTCGTTTGCTGGCCCGCGCCGGCCCGCGAATCCAGCGGGTAATTTCCGGTGGACTGGTTTGCTACGGCCTTGCGTTGTGCTGGAAGGGACTGGTCGGCTAGCGACCGACGACTGGCATTCTATAATGGTTGCTGTTGGGTCGGCCCGGTACAAGCAGGAGCCCTGATGTTGCCAACATTGCGTTATTCCGCCGACGTGCGGTCCCTTGGATTTATTGTGACCTACTTTGGCCTGGTTGCCGTCCTCTGGATTGCTGAGCCACCGGTACTGATCGCTGTTCCGCTGGTTATCGCAACCTGCGCATTTTCCTGGTTCTGTGCGGTGATTACCCATAACACGATTCACCACCCCATGTTCAAGGAAAAGTGGGCCAACAGGCTGATGCAGGTTGTCCTGACCCAATGTTACGGGCATCCCGTCAGCACATTCGTGGCCGGCCACAACCTGAGCCATCACAAATACACACAGCAGGCGCAGGACGTTATGCGCACGACTAAAATGCGGTTTCGCTGGAACCTGCTGAACGGATTGCTGTTCTTTGTGTCGGTTGCGCCAGCCATCCTGCGTGGGGAGCGACAATTTATTGCCTTTATGCGCCAGCAGAAACGCAACTGGTACCGGCAATGGCAACTGGAAGCCGCCACATTAATTGTCGTAATGGCTGGGTTGGCAATCATCGACTGGCAGAAGTTCCTGCTCTACTGGTACCTGCCACATTTCTTTGCCGGGTGGGGGATTGTTACGATCAACCTGCTGCAACATGACGGCTGTGATCCCGACAGCGAAACCAATCACTCACGCAACTTTGTCGGCCGGTTATTTGGCTGGTGGACGTTTAACAACGGGTTCCACACGATCCACCATATGCAACCGACGTTGCACTGGAGCCTGACTCCGGCTGCGCATGAGGAACTGGTCAAGCCACACATTCATCCGCGGCTAGACCAACCGTCGCTGTTGCGATACGTCTGGGCAACCTATGTCTGGCCAGGTCGCCGCCTGCGCTTTGACGGCTCGCCATTGGATCTACCACCGTTTGAACCGGATCTGGATTGGGTCCCGCAGCCCGGCCAGCCGCTGCAGCAGGCATCGCTGGGCGCCGAAAGCTAGCCCCTGGCCAGTTTGCTGGCTGCTGCGTCCAGACGGCCGTGGTGCCGGCGGGCAATGGAGCCCTGGCGCGGCCACTGCGGCAGTTCCGACACCAGCCCCAGCAGGTCCTCGAGGACGACAGCAGCCCGCTCAAATGCAACCGCACTGGCTTCGCTGCGTTCGCGGACGCTGGTACACGCACGCCAGCCTGCCAGAAACTCTGCTTCCAGCGCGTTGTAGACCTGGCGCACTTCGGCTGCCCGGTGGGGATACCCATCGCAACACAGCCGCCGGAGTCCGTCGTGCCGTCCCCACAACGACATGCGGCCGGCTTCGATTGTGTCAGGACCGCAACCGGTGGGCGCGGGGCCAGAAAGTTCGACCGGCTTGAAGACACTGATGCACGGCGACGACGTGCCGGTCACCCAGGTATCGATTCCTTCGCCTGACAACTGCACGACCATTGACCCCGTAGTGTGGCCGGGGTTAATCGGACTTGTCGCGTGCATGCACAACTGGCCGGTCGTCGAGTAATGCGGGGCCCAGTACGCTCCGGCATAACGGCCGTGATCCCGGAGCACCTTGAATATCCCGGTGACATCAGACGGATCGACCCGGGCAGCAAGGATTTCGGACCGGCGCTGGCGCGTCTTCCCCCTGCCAAACCAGGTTTTGATCCTGGCCAGGTCCCACGGGGCCGGGCCGGCGGCCTCGATCCCGGCTGATCGATGGATCTCCAGGTCGGGACGATATCGATTAGAGATGGCCGCGACCGGGCCACAGACCCGGCTGGCTGTCCAGGTCGTCGAATCCGTGAACTGAAGGATCCAGCATTCCTCCGGGTCGGCAATCATGAAACTGGAAAAATATCGAAATCCCGGGTCGATCAACGAACAACTGCCGCCCTGGCCGAATTCATCCGACAATCCGGTAATGGTTTCCAATGCCTGGCAGGCTGTCCGACTGCGCTCCAGGGCAAGGCGCAACAGGTCCATTCCGGTCAGGCCGGACTCCGGCGGCTGCTTCCGGGTAAATAACGCCTCGTTGCCGATTGCCACGCCATATTCGTTAACGCCCATCTCGGCGCCGAACATCCAGGCCGGCCGGGAAATCAGGATGCGGGCGGTTTCGCGGGCCTGGGGAATGGAAATCCAGGTACAGTCAACCGTGTCACTGTCTGTCCACGTCCCGGCGGGGTGGATCTCGATAAATTGTGGTTCGACGGGATCCCGGTCGCTGTTTTTGGCCAAAACTGTTTGACCAGCATCCGGATCGCGGATGACAAATGTGTCACACACCTGCGTGGTTCATTATCAAGTCGCCTGCGGACGCATCCAGACGTCCCCGGGCGCAGGCGTCAGGCGCCAGACGGATTGTCGCTGAATTGCTCGGCGCGGCGGTCCATATTGACCATCGGCAATGCCAGGTGGGCCTGGTGCAGGACGAACATGCACATCAGGCCATACGCCGTATTTGCCGCCACCGACTGCGCCGCGACCGCAGCAGAAAAGGGGACACCCTTGGCTGGCATGACAATAATCCAGGCCACCGCCGTCGTTGCTGTCGCCGCAGCGATCACCTGGGCAACAAAATTCCGGGGCAGGAACGGATAAACCAGGCAAAACAAAACGCCCCACGCGGCACCATATCCCATACGTCCCAAAAGAATCTGCGCACTGGTATCACCGCCCATCAAGGCAACTACCGAACTGTTCAGTCCGGCACCCAAAAGGCCGGCTGCGATGCCGGTTACGACAATCCTCAGTGGTGATCTGGTCATGGGATCCTGCCTCCGTCTGGCAATGAATTCGCTGTTTCTGCCGCACGTGTGTGCCGCCTGGCGACTGATTTCCAAGGTATCAGAACCCTTGGCCTGCAGCAACCAAAAATGCCCGCTTTTGACGATCCTGCCGGGGACCCCGGGTCCTGCGCTTTGTCTATAATAAAGGCAGATCCAATCATTTCAGGACCAGAAGCAGTTGAACTCAGAAAACCCAGTTTCGCCGGAGCCGCCAACAGAGCTGCCGGTACGTCGCCTGCTCTTTGTCAAGATCGGTGTTGTGGCGCTGGCCGTCGTCTGGGTCTGGGCGCTGGCCAGGGTCCTGTTTAACCCGGCACCGGAAACGCCTGACAGTGCACTTGTTGGCAGGGCCGCGCCCCAGTTTGAACTGTCCGTACTGGGACAGGCGGACGCGACCCTGTCGCTGGCCGACATCCAGCAGGACGGCAAGCCTGTCATCATCAACATGTGGGCCAGTTGGTGTGTCGGTTGTGCAACCGAGGCAGAAGACCTGGAAGAGTTCTACCTGGCCAATAAGGACCAGATCCAGATGGTCGGTGTCGCGCTGCAGGACAAGCCGGCCGACGCGATGGCATTTGCGTCGTACTACAAGGCCAGCTACCCGCTGGTCATTGACGAACCTGGCCGCACCGGGATCA
>JBFJWU010000291.1:0-4720 GCA_041623475.1 bacterium
CTTGCTGGAACGAGAGACCATTGGCGCCGAAGAGCTTGAGCGATTGATGGCGGGCAAGCCACTGGACCCGATTCCGCTGAAACCCAAGGCCGAAACGGAACCAGCAGAACCCAATCCACCCGTATCTGGAACGGACGAGGTTAACGAACAACCTGACGGCAAGGAGCCATCAGGAGAAAACCCGGACTCACCCACTGGACCAATTTCGGCCCGGCGATCCGAGCCCGGCCCGCAAGACTGACTCGTAACTACGGGTCTGTGAGCACCAAACCAAGATACGACAGCCAACGTTTAGGGGAATGGATGCTCCCTGACCGAACGGCTGTAATGGGCATTGTCAACGTGACACCTGATTCCTTTTCGGACGGCGGATACTGGACAGACCCGAATGCCTGTATCGACCACGTGCTTGACCTGGTTACCCAGGGCGCGGACCTGATTGATGTCGGTGCCGAGTCCACCCGGCCGGGTGCCGATGCGGTCCCGGCAAATATCCAGTTGCAGCGGCTGGCTCCGGTCCTGGATGCATTGGGCCAGATATCTGTACCGGTCAGTGTCGATACTCGTCTCTCGGAGGTCGCAGGAGTTTGCGCAGATGCCGGTATCGAGATCATTAATGATGTCAGTGGTGGCCGATTCGATCCGGCAATGGTGACGACTGTGTCGGAACGTGATGTCATCATTGTCGTAACGCATTCGCGGGGGACACCGGCAAGCATGGACCGTTTGACTGCCTACGGCGATCCAGTCGCTGAGGTTGCTGCAGAGTGGCAGGAACAAAAAGGTGCATTCAGCGGGGCGGGTATTCCGGACGAGCGGATTTGGTGCGATCCCGGTCTGGGGTTCGCAAAATCCGGATCGCAGTCCTGGCAACTTGTGTACGGGGTGCGGAGTATCGCCGGCAGGCATTTGTTATTGCTTGGTCCCAGTCGAAAACGAATGTTGGGATTGGCAGATATTGAGTCATCGGAACGTGATCCCGGAACTCACGCGGCTGTTACGATTTGTGCGCAATCCGGGGCTGATATTGTTCGTGTCCACGACGTCGCGGGTGCCCGACAGGTCATAGACGTTGTTGGCGCTGCACAGATGGTGGCCTGAGTGGAGTCAGTGATGAGCTGGCTGGGAATGCCGATCAGTTATGCGCGTCACGCGCTGGACATATTGATCGTCGCTGCCGTGGTCTATCGGATATTGATCATGATGCGGGGTACCAGGGCCGCCCAGGTCCTGTTTGGCCTGCTTGTCATCCTTGTTGCCTTTGTCCTTAGCCAGTGGCTCGAATTGCTGGCGCTCAACTGGTTAATGACTCATTTTGTTGACAACTTGTTTCTGATTCTGGTCGTTCTCTTCCAAAATGAAATCAGGCGGGCTCTGGCACAGGTTGGTCGCGGCGATTTCTTTGGCAGCCAGTCGATTGGTGAGATGGCGAGGGTCGTCGAAGAAGTCGTCCGGGCATGTAATCGCATGGCAGAAAACAGGGTCGGTGCCCTGATTGTCGTTGCCCGAAAGACGGCGCTGGGAAACATCGTCGACAGTGGAATGCAACTGGATTCTATTGTCAGTCAACCGTTGTTAGAGACGATTTTTCACCCGAAAACGCCGCTTCACGATGGCGCAGTGGTGATTGAAGGGGCGAGGATCCTGGCCGCCGGATGTGTCCTGCCATTGGCAACCGAAGGTGAATTGCCCCGGGAGTTCGGTACCCGGCATCGCGCTGGACTGGGGATGAGCCAGGAGTCCGACGCAGTTGTCATTATTATCAGCGAGGAGCGAGGCGTGATCAGCTTGGCGCTCCATGGTGGTGTCGTGTTTGACTTAAAGCCTGAGGAATTGCGCAGCCAGTTGCAAGAGTTGTTGCGCAGCGGAGGGGAAAGCTGATGCGTCTGCCGATTTGGTTGACCAACAACCTTGGTCTAAAGCTGGTCAGTGTGTCTCTTGCCCTCCTGATCTGGATCTTTGTCAGGGTAGAAGAGAAGGGTGAGGTCGTAATCCGCATGCCGGTTCGATTTACCAATGTTCCCGAGCAGTTGGTCATCGTCGGTGACCCTGTGCCAGAGATACAAGTGGTCGTAGAGGGGCCTCGTACGCAGTTGGCACAGGTCGAACCCGGGGTGTTGCCATACTCGATTGATCTTGCCGAAGTAGATCCCGGGACACACGAATTCAGGATTGACCCCAGGGAAATCAGTTTGCCGCTCAGTGTTCATGTCGTCCGCATCCTGCCAAGTATCATCGAAACGACATTAGAGCAGGCCAGGACGTATCGACTGCCCGTTCAGGCGCGGTTGACCGGTACATTAGCCGAAGGGTTCGAGATTGCGGCCGTTGAGATTGAACCCGAGTCTGTCCAGTTGGTCGCCGCGCGCGGACAGTTGGATGAAACCGATGCTTTGCAAACCGAACCAATCGCCCTGGATGGAAAGAAGTCAGATTGGTCCGGGATTGTTCAGATTGAACTGGACGGATTGGATTTGAAAAGCGTAACAACTCGGGAGGCTGAAGTGTTCGTTCAGATTCTCCCCAAGATGGTCAACCGTGAAATTTCAGGTATCCCTGTGTCGGTAACTGGCTTTGATGGCCAACTTCGGACAAAGCCAGCATCGGTAGGTGTGAAAGTCATGGGTCCTGAGAACATCGTCAAACGACTGGCTCCGGACAATATCCGTGGGTATGTCGAAGTCCAGAGACCGCCGGCGACAACGACCCAGGTACCCGTTTATGTCGACCTGCCGGACCAGGTTGTCTTGATTTCAGTCAATCCCGCAAGGGTTTCGGTGGCGCCCGCTCGATGACTGAAAAGTACCTGAAATTTCTGCCGTGGCTAGTCGTGGCCGGGGCGCTGGTCAGGGTTGGTGAAAGTCATCTGGCTGTCCAGGCCACGTGGTACCTGCTTGTCGTCGGCATGTTTCTGTGCGTAGCCCGGATTCCGCGCCTGCCAGGAGTGTTACTGGTTTCCGTCGGTTTATGGGTCGGTTCCGGCCTGTTATCCGCATTTCTGGGGAACGATCCTGCCGATGCCCTTCGCACGCTTGGTGTTACGGACGTGCTTCTGGTTGGCGGTGTTCTGGTTGGACTGGGGGTCTCGACGGATGCCCTGAAACGACGGAATGATCAATTTTTTATTGTGACTATTGTCGGCTTGGCAATCGTAATCAGTGAGGGCTGGCTGGACATGCTTATCGGCGGGCCGGGCTACGCCGAGCTCTGGCTTGGCGGAACAGCTGCGGGTTCGTTGGGAGCCGCCAGGTCCACTGCCGAATGGGGCGCACTGGCTGTCGCGTATTTGGGCCTTTTCGCGATCCGGAACGAATCTCGCCAGACTTTGGTGATGGTCGCTGCGGTCGTTGTTGCAGCATTTTCCGTAACGACCGGATCCTGGTCTGCGGTCCTCGCGGTAGGTGCATTTGCGGTCGCAAACGCCTTGTTTTCACACCCTGGTACGGAGCGAAACATGGTCGCCCTGGCTGGGTTGTCAGTTCTCGGCCTGGCCTTCGCCGGGGCTGATTTCTCGTCATTTTCACTACGGTACTATCTGCACAATGATGCTGTCGCAGCGCTTGTTGGGAATCCTTTCGGGACTGGGCCGGGACTGTTCGATTTTGCCTTTGATGGGCTATTGTCGGCGACAGCGGATTACTATACGCGTGAAGCCGGGGCATTTCCGTTGCACGCGCACCAGTTTTTTGTCGAGGCAATGGTCGAGCGGGGAATCGTCGGCCTGGCGGCTGCTATTGCCCTGGCCGTCGTCGTTGGCTTGCGACTCTGGAAACTCCGGTCTGACGACCGGATGCGGGGATTCGCTGGTATCGGTGCCGTCTTGACGGTATTTGTGCTTGCAGCAAACATTACGGCGGTTCCGGCGATCTGGTTTGCGACAGGAATTTTTGCAGGATTGGTTTTCGCAGACAACAGAGCGGACGCTCCTTTGCCCCGACCTTTTGCCGCGTTACTGACAATAATCTGCTTTTTGGTGTTTGCGGTCAGTTGGCGTCATTCATTGGCTGATCGAGATTTTCAGTCATACGTCTCGGAGCGCGGAAACGGTAACTTTGATGCAGCGGAAGAAGCGTTGCTGGAGGCGATGAAACGGCGGCCTGACGATACGATTCTACTGCTGCATCTGTGTCGGCTGAGAGTCGCGTGGGAGGTGCCGGCGGCGGCCCTGGAAATTTGTGTCCGGGGATCGAAAATGCGACCGGATCTGGAAGACTGGTACGAGCAGGCAGCGATTATTGCGCTGCAAACAAAAGACCAGCGACTGGCTCACAGTGTGACGGAGGGATGGTTCCGTTCCCCGGGCTTCCATAGCGAACGGGTCTACGTTTCAGGCGCCCTGGCGGCAGCCATGGAGCAGGACGGCGAAATGGCACTAAAAGTGCTGCAGCAGGGAATTGCCGCCCATCCCGCCAGTATTCGGCTTCTTCGCCTTTACAGCCAGTATCTAATCGGAGTCGGGCGTGTCGAGGACGGTCTCAAGGTGCTGGAAAAGGTTGCCAGTCATCCAGACCGGACTGAGGAAGATGTGGATGCCCTGGCCCGCGCAAAAACGTTATATTCACTGCCTGGAACGGCCACTACCACCGAAGCCCCGGGTACTGACGAAGGGCAGGCCAAATGACGGATCGTCAATTGTTCGGTACCGACGGCATCCGGGGCGTTGCCAACCAATGGCCTATGGATAGCCGTGCGGCGCTTCTGGCCGGACAGGCGATCGCAC
>JBFJWU010000292.1:0-4717 GCA_041623475.1 bacterium
AGAACGCGACGATGTCATCGTGCCCCAGCTCTACCTGGATCATTGCACGGATGCGATTATCTGCATGGAATATATTGACGCCTACGGGATGCACGAGTTTTTTACGACCTCGGATATCTCGGATGACGACAAGAACCTGGTCTATGGTCGGGTTGTTGACGCGATGCTGTTCCAGGTCAGCAAGTACGGGTTTTTCCAGGCCGATACCCATCCCGGAAATTTCATGGTCAAGACCAGGGATGTTGAGGAACCCAAAGTCGTAATGATCGATTTTGGCTGTTCCAAGCAACTGCCGAATGAGTTCCGGCAGGGATTGCTGAAGTCAGTCCAGGGATATATCAATCGCGACGCCGAAATGTCGGCGACCGCGTATTGGGACATGGGCTTCCGGACCAAACACCATACCCTGGAATCGCTGCAAAAATGGGCCGAATACGTGTTTGAAATGACGGATCTGGTTGCCGACCTGTTTGAACGCGGGGAAAGCGTTGCGGATTACCTGAAAAAGAACGCAATGCAACTTGGCGAACAGGCCCTGGAACTGGGCAACAGTGATCGAATCGACTATGTTCCGGAGCAATATGTCATGTTTGGCCGGGCGCTGTCGACGCCGCCGGTGCCATTTGATCAATTCCAGCCGACAGCCGACTTGAAAGCCCTGATCATGCCGCACTTGTTCAATCTGAGCATGCCGCAGGCGGATGTCGACGTGGCCTAGGCCACGGCAGGCGCGAATCTTTATTGTTCAACATTTGAATCCGCGCGCCCTTGCCATCGCAGCGTCTGTATTTGTCGTCCTTGCAAGCGGTTCGGCACGAGCCGACCAGCAACGAATTGATCGTGTACGGATTGCCGGTGATGTCCTGGAATTCCTGATTCCGGGCACGGCATTTGCGACAACCATTGGATTGCGCGACTACGTTGGTACAACCCAGTTCGTAACATCATTTGGCACGACGCTCCTGACCACACGGGTGATCAAAATGACGGTCGACAAGGAGCGCCCCAACGGAGGCGATATGTCTATGCCCAGTGGCCACACGGCATCGGCCATGGGAGGCGCATCTTTCCTGCAGCGTCGCTACGGTGTCGTACCTGGACTTCCCGCCTACGTGCTGGGTGGGTTTGTCGCGATCAGCCGTGTTGTATCTGACTTTCATTTCGTCAGTGATGTCATTGCCGGCAGCGCAATTGCAATTGGCAGTACGCTGATCTTTGTCAACAGGCAACCAGGGCGGTACTGGGTGTTGCCCGGCACTGTCAACGGCGCTCCCGGCCTGCAGGCCGAACTGGAGTTCTGAGCCGGTGGCGCAGGTCGACATCTGGCATTTCCTGGCGGGTTTAGGCCTGTTTTTGTTTGGACTGAAGCAGCTCGAGATCGGGCTTGCCGAGGCCGGCGGGCGCTCATTCAAGCAGTTGCTGCGCGCCCGTACCCGGCGATTACCGGAAGCGATCCTGACCGGGACCATTGCAACGGCCATCCTGCAAAGCAGTTCGATTGTGATGCTGATGGTCCTGGCGTTTGTTGGTGCCGGAATTATCGAGCTCCGGAATGCTCTGGGAATTATCCTGGGCAGCAACCTGGGGACGACTTTTACCGGTTGGATCGTCGCCACATTCGGATTCAAGGTTGACCTGGAGGGAGCCGCATTTGCGGTGGCAGGACTTGGCGCGCTGTTATTTGTGTTTGCGCCGAAATACTCCAAGCTCAAATCCGGCGGCCTGGCGATTGTCGGGTTCGGCCTGTTGCTGGTCGGATTGGACGGAATGAAGTCCAGCATGGACCAGTTGGCAACGACGCTGGACTGGCGGGTCTTCGCAGATTATCCATTGATCGTTTTCGCCGTCGTGGCAATGCTGTTTACGGCAGTGATCCAATCCAGTTCGGCGACGATGGTCATTACCCTGACATCAGTGGATGCCGGAATCATATCCTTGCCGGCTGCCGCGGCGGTTGTTATCGGTGCCGATCTGGGTACGACAATGACGTCCGTCCTGGGTGCATTAAACGGCAGCAGCGTCAAGAAACAGGTGGCTGGCGCGCACGTCCTGTTTAACCTGGTTACCGATGTGGTTGCATTCGTCCTTCTGGTTCCGTTGTTAGGGATTCTGCAAGCGCTACTGGGGGCCGACGACCCGTTGTATACCCTGGTGGCTTTTCACAGTACGTTCAATTTGATGGGAATTGTCCTGTTCCTGCCGTTCCTCAGCCCGTTTACCCGGATGTTGCAGGATTGGTTCAGCGACCCGGACGTTCTGGACGCAACGCATATTCACAAGGTTCCGCCGTCTGTACCAGAGGCCGCAATCGAAGCACTGCACCGGGATGCGCGGGATCTGGTTCAGCGCGCGATTCGGACAAACATGCTGGCATTTGGTGTCCTGCGACATGATCCTTCGGCAAGGGGGTATATGGACGCGTACTGGTCGTTGAAGCGCACAGAGGGTGAGGCGCTGGCGTATGCTGCGGCAGTCCAGAAGGAAGCGCTGGATGCGGACGAGGCCCGGCACCTGGCACAGGCCCTGCGATCAATGCGTGAGTCAATCCAGGCAGCGAAGTCAATCAAGGATATTCGCTCGGACCTGGAGACAGCAGCAACGTCCGCTGAACAGAGCGTCGTCGATGAATATACGGAGTTCCAGACGTCATTTTTTGCGTATCTGGATGCTGTTTCCGATGCGATGGAGACCACAGAGCAGGCCGAGCAATTTGCAGAATTCGCGCGACTTCTGGTGCGGGCTCAAACCGAGTACGAATCCGCAGCCGCCGGAATCTACGGTATGGCTTCGGCCGACCCCGACAACGAACTGCGGTTGTCAACGCTTTTGAACGTCAATCGCGAGATCTTCTCGGCGAAATCGTCACTTGCAAAAGCGGCAGTGGATGCAACGCTGGACCCGGCGCAGGCGGATGCCATGACCAACATCCCCAGGTCCTGACAGACCGTCAATCAAAAACGGGCTCTTCGTCCTCCATCTGGTGACTGTCCTCGCCCTTTGGCGAGACTGCCCAGTGGGGATATTCACGTGCCCACGCGGCCAGCATTATGTCCAGAGGTACATCCGCAAATGTTCCGTGATCATGGACATACTCCATGTGACGGTCGCCGGCGCGGTCAAAAGGATGAAACAACGCGTCGCCGCTGCCGTTCCATTCCAGGGTCCTGATCTGAAATCGATCACACAGGGACTTGTTGAATGTCGGTGTGACCTTGCACCATGTGCCGCCCAGCCAGATTTCCGTATAGCCGTGAAAGACAAACAAGTCTGATTTCATATTTTCTTTCAGTCGTTCTGTTGTCAGGTGATTGCGGACATCGGCAAAGCCCATCCGTGCAGGAATTCCAAGCGCGCGACACGCGGCCGCCAGCAATGTCGCCTTGGGGACACAAAAATGCTCGCCTTTCTTCAAGACCGCACTGGCGCGCATTTCTTCGACAGACAGGGTGTGCCCGTACGGGTTGTAGCGGATCTGGTCGCGGACGGCATAGTAAAGCCGTTTGGCCTGCTCTGGGGGGGCGGTTGCGCCGTCTGTAACCCGGTTTGCAAAATCGATTACGTCCGGATGGTCCGAATCAACGAACGCAGTCGGTCGCAAAAACGTTTCCAGATTTTCGGGTTCAGCCATTCAAATGCACCGGCACTCGCTGGATCATTGGCCTCATGGTACCGACAGTCCCTGATCGATGCAGATATTGCGGCGGGTTGTACGATGCGTCAAAATGAGCAGATGGACGTACCAAAAGTATTGATTGTCGACGACAGTCGCATGATCCTTGCGCATCTCAAGAAGAGCATTGAGGCATTGGGTAACTACGAGGTCATCAAGGCTTCAAACGGGCAGGAAGCGCTTGAGCAGCTTGGGAACCACCCGGATACCGCGTTGATCTTTCTGGACTTGAAGATGCCGATTATGACCGGGTTGCAATTCCTGGGGGTTCGGCGCATCGGCCCTCATGCCAGGATCCCGGTCGTTGTTATTTCCGGTGAGGACCAGGACGCCCTGGACAACGGTGTCAACCTGGGTGCGGTCGAGGCGATCAAGAAACCGGTGGACAAAGACATAATCCGCCCCCTGCTGGAGCGGTACGTCCTCGCTGACGGCTGAATCAGCCGGCGACGGCCCCGGTCGTATCGCGTTTGAACAGCCGCACTCGCCGGAATTGATTGGAACGATCCAGGTCAGGGTAGGTTGCCCCGCTGGTTTCGAGGACCACCGAATATCCCTGTACTTCTGAGGGATTAACGCTGCAATCGGCAATCATCAATTGGGAAGAGCAATTTTCCAGACCATACAACAGGTCAAGATTGTTCCGGTCGTAAAAAACATCCGCCGCAAAGGCAATATCGAATCGACCTGACAACTCGACGACCAGGTCAACTTCAGAGTCATTAAGGACGGCGTTCGCACGAGTTGCAAACAGGGCCGCGGGGTCCCGGTCACAACAGGTCACGGCGCGGGCGCCGGCAATGGCCGCTGCGATTCCAACCAGACCGCTGCCGCAGCCAAAATCGAGGACGCGCTTTCCCCGAACGGTTTCCGGGTGATCAAGGATGTGGCGAGCAACGGCCCGTCCGGACGGCCAGGCCATGACCCATAATGGCGGTGCTGCCGACAGGTTCTGCTGCTCCGTCGGCGACCAGCGTCGGTTGGCAACGGCAGGATCGACCAGGATCAGGCTTAACTCAGGGAGCTCCGGTGGCGACTGGATCACCA
>JBFJWU010000293.1:0-4706 GCA_041623475.1 bacterium
GATCTGCTCCATAACACGAGCGGCACGCGCTTCCAGGGTCGCTCGCATGATCTGGTCTTTGTTGTCAAAGTGATGATAGATCGAGGCAATCCCGATTTCCGCCTCCCTGGCGATGCCTCGCATCGTCAGATGGTGATAACCCTGTGTCAATATTATTCGATCAGCTGTTCGGATAATGTTCTGTCGGGTTTTGATTGCTCGCGCTTGCTGTGCCATTTAATTAATAATAACAATTATTTATAGAAAATAAAATCTGTGGGGCCTGTTCGATCCGCTGTGTATTGAAACCGAACATTTGATCTATTTATAATGCACATGCTTTTCAGTTTGTACACCCGGACAGGCCTGTGACTGTCATTGGTTCGGGGTCAGGGGATAGGAAATGCAGGTATCTGAGTCGACGGGGCCGGTGGCGGGGCCTTTGATCGCGATTTCTGATCGCAGTCGTCTACCGGGAAAGTCCAGTCCGCTTGGGCTGTTGGAATTATCCGTCGCAATGCGCAATCCGTATCGATATCTGCAATCCAGGTATCAAAGCTACGGACCGGTCAGCCAGGGACGCTACGGACCGATCAGCATCGTTGATATCCTTGGGCCCGAGGCAACAGAGACTGTTTTGATGAACCAGGAGGGTGCCTTCAGCAGTAAGGATGGCTGGACGGTGGCTATTGGGCCATTTTTTGGTGGCGGCCTGATGCTGCGTGACGGGCAGGAACACCTGACCCATCGACGAATCATGCAGATGGCGTTTCGCAGAGAGGCACTGGAGCGGTATCTGGGCCTGATGAACCCGGAGATCGACGCGCTGACGGATCAGTGGGTTCAGGACGGCGGCAGTCGCCAATTTCGCATGTTTCCGACAATGAAAAAGCTGACGTTGGATCTGGCAAGCCTGATTTTTCTCGGCGAAAAGCTGGGTCCGGTCGCGGATCAGCTGAACCGGGCGTTTGTGGACACGGTCGCAGCCGGTGGGATCGGCAGCCTGATTCGCCTGCCGGTGCCGTTTACCCCGTATTGGCGGGGACTTCGCGGGCGCCAGGTACTGGAGGGGTACTTTTACGGCAATCTTGACCAGAAGCGACGTTCCAAATCAGACGACTTTTTTGCACAGTTCTGCCAGGTGGCATTGGCAGAGGAAAATCAGTTGAGCGACAAGGAAGTCGTCGACCATATGATTTTCCTGCTTATGGCGGCCCACGATACAACAAACATGACACTGAACACAATGGTCTACCATCTGGCACAGAACCCTGAATGGCAGGATCGGTGCAGGGCGGAAGCGTCCCAAGCCGGACCCGGTCCCTTGACATTCGCGGATTTGCCGGGGCTCAACCTGATTGAACGGGTCATGAAGGAATCGCTGCGGCTGATTCCCCCGGTTCCCGGCCTTATGCGAATGACCGTCCGGGATACCTGCGTCGCCGGCGTCCGAATCCCCGCGGGTAAGCTATGCGCGGTCTATCCGGTTTTCAGCCATCATTTGGAAGAGTGGTGGCCGGACCACCGGAAATTTGATCCGGACCGATTCCTGCCGGAGCGGGCCGAGCACAAGGCTCACAAGTTTCTCTATATACCGTTTGGTGGTGGTGTCCATAAATGTCTGGGTATGCATTTTGCGGATATGCAGGTCAAGGCAATTATTGTGCAACTACTCAATCGGTATCGATGGCGAACATCTGCAAATTACAAACTGAAGATCGACAACAAGACATTGCCGAAACCGGCTGACGGATTGCGATTGCATGTCGAAAGGATCTCGAATTGAAGACCGCACGTGACCAGGTTGAAGCCAACGAAAATCAGAACACTACGGCACCGGCAAGCGGTCCCGGGAAAGGTCGATTGGAAAGATTGACGGCCGCGCAGTTGCGTGACCAGCACCTTCGGCTTTGTGGCGATGTCTACGGGCAACTGGACCTGGAGATTGCACCGCAACGGTTTCGCTATCAGCCAGGGGCGAGAAGCAGATTACACAAGTCCATTCGTCCGGAGCAGAAATCGGCGTTGAATGACAAGAACCGTGCGGATTTGTTCAGGCAGCTGAACATGTCCGGAGATCCTTACGCGGACGCCGCGGCGCTTGCGATTCAAAAGATTGGAATGAAGAAAGGACTGGACATGCTTGACGATGCGATCAAGAATGGCATCGAATCGGTGCGCGGCGCGCCTGACGCGCTTGTCGCATTGATGGAACAGGTGGACCAGGTACCCGACTGGGTCGATTGGCAAAAAATTGACCGATTCGGAGAACTGGCCCGTTTGTTGGTGGCGTCTATGTCGTACTACGGCCTAAAGGCTGGATTTGTCTGGACGTTTATGAACGCATACCAGGGCCTGCCAATGATCCTGACCGGGGCTCTTTCGAATCCGGACAGCGCTGGCGGCAGGGTTGTTGAAACAACGGGGGCGATCCGCTACCTTGCGTTGCCAGACAGTATGCGGCGAGATGGTGAAGGGTTTCGCTCATGCGTGCGGGTTCGGGTAATGCATGCCATCGTCCGCGTAAACCTGCTGACCCGAAACCCCAATTGGGACCCTCGGGTATTTGGCGTTCCGCTTCCACAGACAGACATGTACGCCGCTTCAATGGTGATGCTGCATATCCTGGCGTCCATGTCTGGCCGGACCTCGGGTCGGGTTTCGGTTTGGTTAGACGAGCTTCGTGAGCTCGGCTTGAACACCTTCGCGTACTACGCCTATGTCATTGGTGTCCATCCAGAGACGATACCGCGAACGTTGGCGGAGTTGGATGATCACTGGCTGATGATGCAGTACACATTGAGCCATCGGATCGATCCGTGGGCGCGCGAACTCACGGACGGTGTCATGAATTCGTACCTTTACCCGGGGGCAACGGTTTCGGAGCGATTGGAGGACAAGATTGATCGGTACCTTTGTGAACTACTGGTCGAAGCGATTTACGGCAAACGAGACGCGGCAGAATTCGGGGTCCGGGTTGGGCCGACACATTACCTGGTCGCACCACTTGCAATCGCGTCGACTGCCGCACGTATTGCACGGCTTGGCGCGTTGTCGGCGCTGCCCGGCGGGCGGAGAATTGCCCAGGAAAGGGCTATCAACCAGATCCGGAAAGACCTTGGTCTTGCCGGGAAAGCAAAGTTCGAGACTGATCCGTCCAGGTACCAGTCATAGGTAACCTGGGTCGTACCCTGACCCAGGCAGGATAGCCCGGTGCGTATCGGGCAGGGGCAGACATGAAACCGGTTGCCGTCGTCGGGGGCCCTAATCAGCGGCCGGCAGAACCCATGGGTCGATGACAATGCCGTCGGGTGGTGCCTGCAATGCTTCGGCCGGACTGCCCGGGCCGTCACCGGACGGGATCCAATCGGCGGGAATATTGCCAAACACCCGGCGGGGCGGTTGCAGGGGTTGTCGGCGGCGGTCGTCCTCCAGGTTTACGTCAGGATTGAACGCCAGCGCATCCAGCGTCAAGCCGCCTTTGCCCTGGGAATAGTGGCAGCTTTGGCAGAACCGATTGCCAGACGAATCCGGACGCGGCGCACCGGCTCGCAGGGGGCCTTCGGGAAACTGAATCGCGTCACGGACTGATGTCAGGCCAGCCGGAATATTCTGCAGGTGGGCGCCATAGTCGCGGCTGTAATCGTGGAAGCACACATATCGAGATCCGGCAGGATCACCGGCAGCGGTCGCGATCGCCGCGTGGGACGTGTCCGGGTACAGGTCGGCAAGCGCTTTCCATTTGGCCGCTGCGCCACTGCCCAGTCGGGCCAGGGTGCCGTTCGCCTGATTGCAGGCGACTTCGGGGCCGACATCGTGGGCCAGGACATGGAAATTATCAATCCAGCCCCGTGCGCCCACGTGTTCCGGCTGAATGGGATCGTTGACTGACGGGTCCGGCCCGGTGCGGCCAACAACCAATTCGCCGGCGTGGATCTGGAATAACGGTTTGTTGGCGGCGTAGGTGTCGATGGCCATGCCGTTGGCCAACAGCGTGATGTCGCGATGGCTGCTTCGCACATGCAGGCCGATGTGCCGATAGCCTTTGGCATCCGGCAGGTCAACCTGATGGACGTTGTTTCCATTGCGGGCGTACTGGACCGTCTGTCCGCCAACCATCCGGACCTGGGTGCCATCCGGGAATGTCAGCAGCGCCCTTGGTGCCTGGTCTGAAAACCGCGCATCGATGAATATACCCACGTACCAGGCATCCGGTTCGGCTTCGTCTGGTTGCGCCGGAATCTCATAGACGATTGCATTCTGCCCCGACAGCCAGAACCCGCGCCCCTTGATTCCGCCCAGCGCGATGGGTTCGATGCGCCCGGTGCCTGCGGCAACGCGCCCATAGGCGGGAACCGGGCGATTCAGCGTTGTCGCTCCGTTCTGCAGGCGAATGTCTTCAAACTTGTCGGGGATCAGATGCATGCCGGGCAGGACCGTCAGGTTGCCACGCATTTCACGTACCTGCCCGTTCCAGTTTCGGGGCACGCCGGTGCTTTCACCATCCTCGTTGTAAAACTGCGTTGTCGAGGCCCACATATTGGAGATGATAAATGCATTGGGATCCAGAAGGTCGTCAAATGCGATTTCGTCAGTGGCGACGCCGGTGCTCATGCGCCAGACCACGTCCCGCGGTGTCACCGTCTGCGCTGGGCGGTGGTAGTTAAAAAGATGCTCCAGTGAATCCAGGATGTTGGGGTTGTCCGGGTATCCAGCCGGATAAGGAC
>JBFJWU010000294.1:0-4693 GCA_041623475.1 bacterium
CGTCTGGGCCCCCCTGGCCATCATGGCGTGGCTGTATGGACATTTCCGGCTGTTTGAACTGGGCTATTCGCCATTGGGATGGATTGCCGTTTTCCTGTTGTATGATTTCACCTGGTATATCGACCATCGCATCGGCCACCGAACCGGTTTGTTCTGGGCATTCCATCAGGTCCATCACTCGTCACAGGAGTACAACATGACTGTGGCATCCCGGGGGTTCCTGTTTGATTCGTTCCTGACCCGCCCGCTGTTCTACCTGTTGCCGATTGTCGGCGTGGCTCCAGAGCAGTACATTACGATCCAGATTTTCACGAACATCCTGGGCATCGCCCAGCATACCCGGTTGGTCGGGCGGTTGGGTTTTCTGGATGACGTGTTTGCCACGCCGTCAAATCATCGCGTCCACCACGGGTCGGATCCCGAATACCTGGACCGTAATTACGGAGAGGTGCTGATACTCTGGGATCGGTTGTTCGGAACATACACCCGCGAGGCCCACGAACCCCGCTACGGTCTGACAAAGAACATTGACACGTATAATCCGGTCGAAATCGAGATCTCCGGAATTCGCTGGTTGATCAACCAGATGCGTTCGGCCGACAACTGGCGCGATCGGCTGCGTTACCTGTGGAAGCCCCCCGGATGGCGGCACGACGGGACCGGGCAGACAACCGAAGACCTGAGGGCTCAATATTTTTCAGGGCCTGCATCTGCGGTGCAGCCATAAGGCACGCGTTACGCTAACGTTTTTAGTACCTTGAATAAGGAGATTTATTTCCAAAAATCACGCATTTCCAGTTTAACGTTTCCCCGCCGTTTATGAATCAGTAACGAACCGCGTGTCCAATGACAATGTCAGCAACGTCAAGCTGAATCGTGATTATCCAGAACGGAACAACCAATGAATACGCCGCCTGGCCTGAAGCAACGGCTCCTTGATTGGGATTCTCGTACAGCCGTCAGCATGGAACGCTGGGGGCATCGGGTTCATCGGGTTAACCTGGCGATCGTGTTCCTGTGGTTCGGCGCGCTGAAGGTACTTGGACACAAGTCCGCGACATCGCTGATCGGCCACACCGTGTACGTTCTGCCAGAACACATTGCGGTGCCGCTTCTGGGCTATTGGGAAATTGCAATCGCCTGTTGCCTGCTGTATCTGCCGGCGCTGAGGATTGCGATCCTGCTGTTGCTGATCCGGCTGCCCGGAACACTGGCGGCGTTGTTGATCAAACAGGATATTTGCTTCATCGAGTTTCCCTGGGTACCCAGTGTGGAGGGGCAATACCTGATCAAGGACTTCCTGCTGTTCGGGGCCGCACTGGTTATCGGCGGGACCGTGGATTATCGTCGGCGTCGCAGGGACGTGCTGCCCTGATCGGTTTGGTTGCGGTTGTGCGGAACTCTCTGTTGGGCACGGGCCGTTGTTACCGGCTGCGCCAGCTGCGGCGAATCTGCCAATTCAGGCCCCCCGGTCTGTTCGGCAGATAATAGGGCATCCGCGGATCCATTAAAATGCTCGTATCGTGAATTCGTTGCACTTCGATGCAATCGCATCGAGAAGGAGCTGTACATTTGATCATGCAAAAGTTGTTCTTGCCCGGCCTGGTCGCATCAGCAGTTCTGATTTCTGCCTCGGCAATCGCAAGCGGTTTGGGGGCCCAGGCACAATTCCAGGCGGTGCCGCAGACAAATCCGGAAGCCGTTGCCGAAGCCGTCCGGAAGGCCGCTGAAGATGCGGAAAAAACGACCCGGAGTGTTGTCACAACGGACGATCGTCGCCTGGCCGCCAGCCTGCTTTATTATGCGGCGACCGGAAACGTCAAGCACCTCGAAGACCTGGCCCGGGTCGACCGATCTCCGGCAGGTGCATTTGCCCAGGATACTTTGCAGCAGGTGTTTGACAGCCTGATGCAGGCAGACGAGATTCAGGGCCTGGGAATTCCCGACGCACAACGTGACTATGTCATTCGACTGGGACAACTGTTACTGGCGGCGAACCCAGGCGACGCGTCGACCACCGAAACGTACATGATTCGAACCTATGGCGGGACGTGCGACCACGCGGGCGTACTTCTGGATTTGACGAGGGTCTACCTGGGGCGTCGACAGGTGGACGACGCGAAACGACTGCTGGCCGACGCTACGGAATGCAGTGGTTTTGTTGATCCGGAAACACAGGCCGACCTGCTGGCCGTAAAAGGCCTGTATAACAACCTGTTTGCAACCGGTGTCGTTCCGGAACACGATGCGTTGCGTATTTTTGAACTGATTAACCAGATTCACGCTGCCAGTACTCGCAGTCAGGTCGAGGCGATCGTAAATCTCCTGGCACCGGAGTTTTTTTATTCAGATTATGAACACCGGATGCGCCCGCAGAACCAGTTGCGTGGCCGGTGGCGGCCAGCGACACCAAACGTAGAAATCATCGACATCGACCACGATCCGAGATTTCGGCAGCCAATTGTCCGGAATTGCATGGGCGGGGCCTTGCAACTTGTTCGAGTTCGGTATGGAAATGCGTCTCTGGTCCTTCAGGCAATACAGAGAAAAGAAGTTGATCTGTTCGGTGGACGCCAGTACCGCGATTGTCTTGGCCAGCGTCACAAGGCGGCGTTTGGGTGGTCTCGCCCGTTTCCGTCTGCAGACAGCATCGGCCCCGACCCCATGGAGTATATTCGGTTTCTGTCCTCGGATTCGGCATACATCAGCCGGCCGGAGACAGGTGGCATGTTTTTTACCAAGGTCGGTGGACGGTGGCTGTTGCAGGGATGGGACAGGAATGTCTGGTGTGCCGCGGACGGATGCACGTAGGCCACAGCCCCCGCAAAGTTGTCTGATTAAGTCACGTCAGGCTAACTCACAAACCAGGGATTCGACGATCGGCGTTCGAGAAGGCCCGGGCCAGGGCTGGTCCGGTTTCTCCGGGCAGTGCCGTTGGGAAAACCCTCGAAGGATCGCCGTGGGGGCCCTCGGCTCCGCGACCGGCACAATCAGCGCCACATGGCTAACATAATTGACATTGTTGCCAGAAAGTGTCCTGGCCCGGAAGCAAGCTGATGACAAGGAATAGCAAATGACCAATGGCGCCAAAGCCCTGATCAATACCATGGTGAACCTGGGTGTTGATACGTGTTTCACAAACCCAGGTACATCAGAAATGCACTTTGTCGCAGCGCTGGACAGCGCCGATATGCGTGCCGTGTTGGCGTTGTTCGAAGGCGTTGCAACCGGTGCGGCCGACGGCTATGCGCGGATGGCCGGCAAGCCGGCCGCCACTTTGCTGCATCTGGGCTGCGGATTGGGTAACGGTCTGGCCAATTTGCATAACGCCCGCAAGGCGCGTGTGCCGATGTTGAATATTATTGGCGACCACGCGACGTACCACACCCAGTATGATGCCCAACTGCAATCAGACATCGAGACAGTTGCCAAAAACGTGTCGACGTGGGTACGAACATCCCAATCCACCGATGATCTGGTCAAGGATGCCGCCGAGGCGATTGGCGTGGCCCAGGGGCCGCCTGCGCAAATCGCAACATTGATACTGCCAGCCGACGTGTCGTGGGGCGAAGGTGCCACGGCTGTGGACAGTATTCCTGCAGTTGATCCTGTTGCCGCCTCTGATGAGGTTGTCAACGGGATTGCGGCCGTGTTGAAAAGTGATCAAAAGACCGCAATCCTCCTGGGCCGCAGGGCGCTGTTAGAGGAGGGCCTGCTGCTGGCCTCGAAACTTTCCGAGAAGACCGGGGCCAAGTTGTTCTGCGAGACCTTTCCAGCACGGTTGGAGCGCGGAGCGGGACTGCCGGCCGTAGAGCGCATTGCCTATCTGGCTGAAATGGCTTCGGTCCAGCTCAACGGTTATGACAATTTGATCCTGATCGATGCCAAAGCTCCCGTTTCATTCTTTGCCTATCCCGGAAAAAAAAGCTATCTGGTACCCGACGGATGTGACGTCCATAATCTGGTTGAACTGGACCAGGACGCACTGGGGTCTTTGAGCAAACTGGTGGAAGCGGTTGATGCCCGGGCGACGGCACCCAGGTTGCAGGACGCAAGCCGGCCAAAACTGCCAACGGGCAAATTGACCGCGCAGAAAGTCTGCCAGGCCATTGGCGCGTTGCTGCCGGAAAACGCCATCATTTCGGACGAGGCCAATACGTCGGGTACCAAGTTGCCGTCGTATACCGCGGGAGCTCCGCGGCACGACCTGCTGACCCTTACAGGTGGGGCAATCGGACAATCGCTGCCGGTCGCAATCGGGGCGGGCGTTGCCTGCCCGGACCGGCCAATCCTGGCGCTGGTCGGCGATGGTACGGCGATGTATACGATCCAGTCACTGTGGACCATTGTCCGCGAGCAACTGGACGTCACAGTCGTCATTTTCAGCAATCGTTCGTACGCCATCCTGAGTGTGGAACTGGAACGGGTTGGTGCCGAAAAAGCGGGCCCCAAAGCCAAAGCACAGTTGGACATTTCGGACCCACCGCTGGATTTTGCGTCTATTGCCAGGGGCATGGGGATGCCCGGGACGACGGTGTCGACCGCCAATGAATTCAACGAAGCGCTCCGCAAGGCATTTTCGGAACGTGGGCCGCACTTGATTGATGCGATTGTGCCCAGTGAATTCCAGGGCCTGAAGCTGAAGGCTCTGCCGCACGTTCTCGGCAGTCTGGAAAAAATGCCTCCCTCGGTC
>JBFJWU010000295.1:0-4692 GCA_041623475.1 bacterium
AGTTCCAGCGCGTTTTCCAGCGATTTCATCTGGGCCCGGGCAGCCTGTTGCTTGGCTTTGCCCGCCTGTGGCAGCAGGTTTACGGCTACCAGGCCTGCCAGCAGGCCGATGATGACGACAACGACCATGATCTCGATCAGGGTAAAACCGGAACGGCGTGATTTTTTCTGTTTTGACGTACGATTTACGCGCATTTCAATTGCTCTACTTTCGCTATTTTGACAGCCGGTTCAGCTGCCCACCAATTGATTGATTTTGAACATGGGGATCAGGATGCTCAGCATGATAAAGAATACCAGTCCAGCCATCAGGATAATCAGGATCGGCTCCAGCAGGCGCATTGCAACGACCAGCCGGGATTGCAGCTCTCGATCATAGGCGGTTGCGACACGACCCAGCATGTCCTCCAGTTCGCCGCTGCGCTCGCCGGCCGCGACCATGCGCACCATCGCGCGCGGAAACACGCCGGTTTGCTCCAGCGGTCGCGCCAGCCCGCCGCCTTCGACAACAACATCGTGGACCTGGTCAACGGCCTCGGCAAAGATCTTGTTGCCGACAACGGCACGGACAATTTTCAGGCTGACCGGCAAGGACACGCCACTGGACAGCAGCGTTGCCAGCGTCCGGGCAAAGCGGCTGAGCGCCAGGCGCTCGTTCAGCGGTCCAAAGATCGGTGCCTTGACCTTGACGCGGTCCCAGACATCCCGGCCCCGGGGTGTATTGATCAGATAACGCGCCAGGAACGCCAGGGCGACCAGTGCGATCGCCAGCAAGCCGCCGTTGTTACGGGTAAAATCGGTCAACGCGATCAGGATCTGCGTCGGCAGCGGCAGTTCCTGGCCGGTCTGGTCGAACACCTGGGTGATTTTCGGGATGACAAACACAAAGAGGATGCCGATAACACCCAGCATCGCCACCAGCATGACCAGCGGATATGCCATCGCGCCCACCAGCTGCGACCGCAGCTCCAACTGGCCGTCCAGAAAGTCCGCCAGCCGCTCCAGGACGATTTCCAGCGTGCCGGATTCCTCGCCGGCGGCCACCATATTGATATACAGGTCGGTAAATGTATTTCCGGACTTGCGCAGCGCTTCGGCCATCGACGTTCCTTCGTTGACCCGGTCGCGCACACTGGCTGCTACCGACCTCATGGGCCCCTGGTCCGCTGTTTCAATGGCCGTGGTCAGGGCTTCAACCAGCGGCAAACCCGCCGTGACCAGGGTCGATAACTGGCGCGTAAACATCGCCACATCCTGCAACGATGCCTTGCGCCGGGGCATCCACGAACGGGCCTCGCCACCGCCCGGTTCTGAACTGGTTTCGGCTTTGACATTGATCGGCACCAGCTTTTGCTGGCGCAACTTGGCCATCGCGGCGCGCTTGGAATCCTCGTCGACGGTCCCCTTGCGAACCTTGCCTTCGACGTCATACGCCTTGTATCTGTAGACAGGCATCGGTCAGTCCTGCCGGCAACCGGCGGGGTTGGTCATTCTTCGAGGACCTCTTCCTGGGTCACCCGCAGGACTTCGGCCACGGTCGTTCGCCCCAGGGCAACCATCCGGGCCCCGTCCTCGCGCAGGCCCAGCATTCCGTTGGCGACGGCGACCTTGCGGATCGCGTTGGCATCCTTGTTCTGGGCAACCAGTTGGCGGACTTTCTCGTCGATCAACATCAGTTCCGAAATCGCATAGCGACCGCGATAGCCCGTTTGCATGCAGTTGTCACAGCCGGCGCCTTCATAGACGACCCCGTCGGGCAGGTCCTTTTTGGTCAGGCCGAGTTCTTTCAGTGCCGCTGCGGTGGGCTCGACAGAAGTTCGACAATCCGGACAGATACTACGTACAAGTCGTTGGCCTGCAACAGCAACCAGCGAACTGGCAACCAGGAATGGCTCGACGCCCATGTCCACCAGTCGGGTCAGTGCGCCGGGTGCATCGTTGGTATGCAGCGTGCTGAACACCAGGTGACCCGTCAGACTGGCCTGGATCGCGATCTCGGCGGTTTCCAGGTCACGGATCTCACCGACCAGGATCACATCCGGGTCCTGACGCAGGATCGTCCGCAGCCCCGCCGCAAACGACAGGTCAATCTTGGCATTGACATTCATCTGGCCGATGCCCGGCAGCTGGTACTCGACCGGGTCCTCAATGGTCAGGATATTCTTGTCGGGGCTGTTGATCTCGCTCAGGCTGGCATACAGGGTCGTCGTCTTGCCGGAGCCGGTCGGGCCCGTGACCAGGATAATCCCGTGGGGGCGCCGGATCAGGCCGCGCCAGCGGGTCATGGCCTTTTCCTCGAAGCCCAGGTCTTCGAGCTGCAGCAGGATCTGCGAACGGTCCAGCAGACGCAGGACCAGCCGCTCGCCGTGGCTGGTGGGCAGGCTGGATGCCCGGATATCGATGTCACGTCCGGCGATCCGGATCCGGATCCGGCCATCCTGGGGCAGCCGTTTTTCGGCGATATTCATCCCGGCCATAATCTTGACACGACTGACAATACTGGGCTGCAGCTGTTTGGGCGGCCTCAGGATCGGGTAGAGGATGCCGTCAATCCGCAGGCGGACAACCAGTTCGTCCTCCATGGGCTCGATATGGATATCACTGGCCCGGTCACGGACAGCCTGGAACAGGATCCGGTTGACCAGCCGGATAATCGGGGCATCGTCGTCGGTGGCCTCCAACAGGTCCGCCGGTGCATTGATCGCATCGTCCAGCAACGACGCATCGGCCTCCAGTTCATCGATGACATCCTCGGCGGTGTTCTCGGCCTCTTCAAAGATCTTGTTCAGGTGCTGGTAGATCAGTGGACGGGTCGCGATATGGACCCGCGCCGGCAATCCAAAGCGGTTTTCCATCAGCTCGATCCCCTCGAACCGGTCCGGATTAGACAGCGCGACGTCCAGCCACGTCTCGTCGCGGGCAAACGGAATGATGCCCATGGATCGCAGGGTGGTCAGCGGTACTGACCGGATTTCCTTGTGCAGGTCGCGGTCGATGTCGACCTCTTCCAGGAACGGGAACCCGCGCATTTCGGCCAGCGCCCGGGCCACGGATTCCGGATCGACCTCGAGCTCGTCGACCAGGACCTCGCCCAGCCGGGATTCGGGCAGGCCGGATTCATCCAGCAGTTCCAGCCCACGCTGGATAACCTCGGGGTCCGCGTCATAGCTGCGGACCAACAGGTCACCCAGGGATTGCCCGGCCAGGTCGGTCATTGGAGCGGCTGGCTCCCATCGGTTTCGGCTGTTGCCGATCCGCCACTGTCGACATCGTCTTCGTCGTCCGCATCGTCCACGGCCTCGGGTTCAAGCGCGGGGTCCGCCTCGACCGCCAGCGGCGATTCGGGGGCTGGATCGTCGGTCGTGCTGCCATCGTCAATCGGCGCCACCGGCGCAGGAGCCGAATTTACAGCCGCACCGGTCACCGGTGTGGTGCGATCGGTCGGTGCTGGCTCTGGATCCGGTGCGTCGCCCAGGTCCAGGACCTTCATCCGGTCAAAAACGGATTCGGGCGTGGCCGCACTGGCATAAACATTGCGGGGAATCCCCATAAAAAATCGTGACTGGGCGTCGCTCAGGAACGCCTCGGTGGAATTATAAACATCGTCGCTGTACTTCAACGACGTGACCTGCAGTTCCTGCGAGGTCCGGACGATCTTGGGTGACAGGAAGATGACCAGGTTGGTCCGCGTCTTGCGCTTGGTGCGGGATTTGAACAGCCAGCCGATAATCGGAATATCGCCCAGCAGCGGTACTTTGGTTTCTTCGATGTTTTCGGATTCCTCGATCAGGCCACCAATGGCGATGGTCTGGCCATCAGCAACGACAACGTTGGTGCGGGCACTGCGTTTCCGGGTCGTCAGGCCCTGCTGGTTAACATCCAGGCCGCTGGGTGCCGCATTGACGCTGGAGATCTCCTGGAAAATTTCCAGGCGGACCTCGTTGGAGTCGTTGATCTGCGGGGTCACCCGCAGCGTAATTCCGACGTCACGTCGATCAATGCTGGAAATAACATTGCCGCCACTGGTCGCGGTCTGGCCGGTCAGGAACGGGACGTTGTTACCGACAACAATTTCGGCTTCCTCATTGTCCGAGGTCAACAGCTTGGGTGTACTGAGGACGTTGATCCGGCTGTTGCCCCGGAACGCCTGCAGGATTGCCCCCAGCGGTGGCAGGCTGCCCTCGCCATCAATGTCTACAAACAGGCCGCCAAACAGGCCGCTCAGGCCCAGCAGCGCCTGCGGATTAATGATCGGGCTCTGGCCCACTGCCGCGGCACCGAAGACGGTTGCCTCTTCACCCAGGACTTCTGTGTCCTTGGCCGCCCCGACCCCGAATGAGTAACCGCCTGTATCATCCAAACCGACTTCGACAATTGCAGCTTCGACGTAGACCTGCGGCTTGGGGGTATCCAGTTCTTCCAGGACAGACATCATCTGGCGAACGTGGGCTGGTTCTTCCGCCAGGAAAATCAGGGCATTATTGGTCGTATCCGCCACGATCTTGACCTGGCCGCCGCCGGTGTTGTTGCCACGGGTCTTGTCGTCGCCACGTTTCTGCGCCTCGCGCTGTCCGGTGGCAATGGCATTCAACGTTGATGCCAGGCTCTCGGCATCGGCGTGCTGCAGCTTGTAGACATTGACCATCTGGTCCATGTCCTGTTCCTCGGACGTATCCAGCCGGGCCAGCAGTTC
>JBFJWU010000296.1:0-4665 GCA_041623475.1 bacterium
ATCCTGCGCATCGAACAACTGCATCCGTTCCCCATCAACGAGGTTCGTCAGGCGCTGGAACAGTACGGTGCCGGGGAGATCCTCTGGGTCCAGGAAGAGCCCTGGAACCAGGGTGCCTGGCATTATGTCTATCCGCGGCTGTCCATGGCGCTGGAGCAGGGTCAACGCCTGCGATACATCGGTCGGCCGGAATCCGCCAGCCCGGCTACGGGAAATTACAAGATCCACCTGGCCGAGGAACAGGAGTTCCTCAACCAGGTTTTTGCCAGCCACCAGCCACGCGTGCGCCCGGCGCGGCGCAACAAGGAGCAGGGGGTCGAGTCATGATCGTAACGCCTGGTCCAGGAAACGGACACCACACATGAGTACAGACGTAAAGATCCCGGAACTGGGCGAATCCGTCAGCGAAGGCGTTATCGGCCAATGGCTGGTAAACGATGGCGATATCGTCGATGCGGACCAGATTGTCCTGGAGCTGGAAACAGACAAGGCGGCGATGGAGATCCCGGCAGGTGCGTCGGGGCAGATTACCTTGGTTGCCGCCAAAGGGGACACAGTGTCCGTGGGCGATACGGTTGCGCGAATCGAGCCGACATCAGCCGTCGATTCGGGAAAGGGTCCGGCCGGTAATGATGCCGGGCAGCCAGAGCCGACCCCCAGTTCATCTGGCCAGACACCAGCCCGGCCATCGGGCGCCGATCCCGTCGACATCAAAGTGCCAGAGCTTGGCGAGTCCGTGTCCGAGGGAACGATTGGCCGCTGGCTGAAAGCTGACGGCGACTATGTCGATTCTGACGATATTGTCCTGGAGCTTGAAACAGACAAGGCGGCGATGGAAATCCCGGCCGGTACCAGCGGATTGTTGAAAATTTCCAAGCAGGCCGGCGAGGTTGCCAAGGTTGGCGATGTCGTTGGCCACGTGGTTCCGGCTGATCAGCCAGCCGGTGCCGGTTCGAAAGAGGTCGCCCGGGCAGACGAGGGCCAGGCGGGCAGCGAGGCCGGGGGCGCGGCTGGTTCCAATGACGGATCCAGCGGGCAGCAAACCTTGAGTCCGGCGGTGCGGAGGCTGGTCGAGCAACACAACGTGGATCCAGGCAGCCTCCAGGGATCCGGGCCCGGCGGACGAATCCTCAAAAAAGATGTCCTGGACGCTGTCGGCAGTCAGTCAGCTGGCGACTCGAAGAGCGAATCCACTGGCGCGACACGGCAGGCATCTGATCCGAAATCAACCCGGCCGGCCGCACCGGCGACGGCAGCTTCGACCAGGCCGCGTCAGGAACGGGTCGAGATGTCGTCGCTGCGCAAACGTATTGCCCAGCGCCTGGTCGAGGCCCAGCAGACCGCCGCGATCCTGACCACGTTCAACGAGATCGACATGTCGGCACTCAAGGACCTGCGCGCCCGCTATCGTGACGAGTTCGAGCGCAAACACGGCGTACGACTGGGGTTTATGTCATTGTTCGGCCGGGCCTGTGTCCAGGCATTGCTGGAGATCCCCGAGGTAAACGCCCGAATCGAGGGCGACGAAGTCGTTTACAACCATTTCGTAAACCTGGGCATTGCGGTGGGGTCCAAGCGGGGCCTGGTTGTGCCGGTCGTCAAGGACGCGGACCAGATGTCCATCGCCCAGCTGGAGTCAGCGATTGGCGAACTGGCGGGGCGCGCCCGCGACGGCAAGATTACCCCGGACGACCTGTCTGGCGGGACATTCACGATTTCCAACGGTGGCGTCTATGGGTCACTATTGTCGACACCAATCCTGAATCCGCCCCAGACCGGTATCCTGGGCATGCACAAGATCGAGGATCGGCCGGTGGTTGTCGACGGCGAAATCGTGATTCGCCCGATGATGTATGTTGCCCTGTCCTATGACCACCGGTTAATCGACGGCGAGCAGGCTGTCACGTTCCTGGTCAAGGTCAAAAATTATCTGGAAGACCCGGCGCGTCTGCTGTTGGACATCTAGCTCCGGTGCCCGTGACCGATCAACAAGAAAGGCAAGTCTGGCATGGCTGACGGTGGATCTACCAGGACATATGATCTGGTTGTCATTGGTGGCGGCCCTGGCGGCTACGTCGCTGCGATTCGGGCGGCGCAGTTGGGAATGACTGTTGCCCTGGTCGAAAAAGAGCCGGCACTGGGCGGGACGTGTCTGCGGGTCGGTTGTATCCCGTCCAAAGCACTGCTTGAGTCCAGCGAGTTGTTTCACCAGGCGGGCGCATCCTTTGCCAATCACGGCATCCAGATCTCGGACCTGGGGCTGGATCTGGCCAAGATGATGAAGCGCAAGGATCGCGTCGTCAAGGCATTGACAGGCGGTGTGCGCAGCCTCTTGAAGAAGAACAAGATTGACCATGTACAGGGAATCGGTTCGATTACGGCAGATGGCAATGTCAAGGTCAGCGGTGGTGAGCCGACGCAGTTGAACGCAAAAAATATCCTGCTGGCAACCGGGTCCGAGCCGATTGAAATCCCGCCGCTGCCATTTGACGGCACGCGGATCGTCAGTTCCACCGAAGCCCTGTCGTTCGAGTCCGTTCCGGAAACGCTGGTCGTGGTCGGGGCCGGTGTGATCGGGCTGGAGCTGGGATCTGTCTGGAGCCGGCTGGGCAGCGACGTGACTGTGATCGAAATGGCCGACCGGATCCTGCCTGGCATGGATCGCGAGATGGCGGACGAGCTGCAGAAGGTCCTGGAGAAACAGGGGTTGACGTTTCGGCTGGGGTGCCAGGCCAGTGGTGCCGAGGTCACTGATACTGGCGTTTCCGTTGTCCTGGGCGACGACCAGGCGATCACTGCAGAGCGTGTACTGGTTGCCGTCGGGCGGCGGGCGTACACTGCCGGCCTGGGTCTGGACGAGGCAGGGGTCACCCTGGACGATCGGGGACGGATCCATGTTGATGAGCACTACCAGACAGACCGGGCCGGGATTTATGCCATCGGCGATGTCATCGCCGGCCCGATGCTGGCCCACAAGGCCGAGGACGAGGGGATGGCCTGTGTTGAGCGTATCGCGGGTATCCCGGGCCACGTCAATTACGATGCGATTCCCGGCGTTGTCTATACCTGGCCCGAACTGGCGTCAGTCGGGCTGACCGAGGAACAATCCGCAGGCCGGGATGTGCGCATTGGCCGGTTCCCGTTCATGGCCAACGGGCGTGCCCGGACGGCCGACGAAAAAGACGGCCTGGTCAAGATCATTGCCGATGCGGATACCGACCAGGTATTGGGCGTGCACATGCTGGGACCACGGGTTGCCGACATGATCGCCGAGGCCGCGCTGCTCATTGAGTTCGGCGGCAGCAGCGAGGACATTGCCCGAACGTGTCATCCACACCCGACCTATTCCGAAGCCGTCCGCGAGGCTGCTCTGGATGTGGATGGTCGTGTTATCCACAAATAGAACACGATTCACCTGACTGTTTTGACTGATTGCAGTTAACCAAGGATCCAATGGAGGGCACCTTGTTTGAATTTCGTCGTACAACTCGATTGACCCTGGCCGCCGTCGCACTGCTGGCGGCGCTGCCCGTGTCTACCCTGGCTGCCGGCAACCTGGAGAAACAGAGCCACGCGGTGGTCAAGTTGTTTGTGACCGGACAACGATGGAATATGCAGCAACCGTGGACCAAGGGCAGTGCCTACAAGGTCACATGTTCGGGGTTTGTCATTGCCCAGGGAATCCTGACCAACGCCCACTGTATCGCCGATGCGGCCTACATCCAGATCGAAATGCACGGACAGCCAGACAAGTTCCAGGCCCGCGTCAAAGCCGTCAATCACCAGATCGACCTGGCCCTGGTTGAGTTGATTGACCCGGCGCCGTTGAAAGGGCTGGACGAGATTCGGCTGGGCGACCTGCCGATGCACCGTGACAAGGTCGTTACGGTCGGTTTTCCCACCGGCGGGCGCCAGGTGTCCTATACCGAGGGCGTGGTATCGCGGATCGACGTGATGGCTTATGCCCACAGTCAGTTGCCGTCGCTGCTGGTCCAGACCGACGCTGCGATCAATCCCGGGAATTCCGGCGGGCCTGTTTTTTCAGACGATACCGGTCGGTGTATTGGCGTCGCGACCCAGAAGAACAGCTATGCCGAAGGGCAGGGATACTTTGTGCCGACACCGATGATCCGGCAGTTCCTGGCCGATGTCGAGGACGGCAACGTCGAAGGAATCCCCAACCTGGGAATCGTTATGCAGAACCTCGAAAACGATGCGCTGCGTGCCTACCTGAAAATCCCCGACCAACTGACGGGTGTCCTGATCCGGCAGATTGCCGCGGGCAGTTCCGCAGACGGTGTCCTGCAGGTTGACGATGTCATCGTCGAGGTTGCCGGGATCCCGGTATTTAACGACGGGCGGGTGTCGTTTCGCAGCGGCAACAAGATCGGGATCGGGTACTACATTTATCCGCGCAACGTTGGCGAAACGTTGCCACTAAAAATCGTTCGCGACGGACAGGTCCTGGATATCCAGTTGACGCTGCGGCCATTTACCTACTCGGTGATTCCCCATATGCCGGGCTATGACCAGGTCCCCGAGTACGAGTTTCTGGGCGGAATGGTCTTTATGGCGGTCGAACCGCGCCTGTCGGGGTCGATCCATTCCAAGCGCTTCCCGTCGTCGCTGGTCCCGTACTGGGATATGCCGATCGGAACGGACGGC
>JBFJWU010000297.1:0-4661 GCA_041623475.1 bacterium
CTGTCACATCAACCGGATCGAATTGCCGGTACCACGGGCGCCAATCCGGCAATCCGGAACTATGGCGCAGCAGCATCTCGATCGTGATCCGGTCGCGACCGCCGGTGGTATAGCCGGGGATCCACTTGCGGACCTGGTCGCCCAGGGACAGTTCGCCGGCCCGGAACAGTTCCAGGACAATCCGGCCCGCTGCCAGAGGTTTGGTCAGGCTGGCCAGGTCAAACCAGGTTCCCGGATGGGATTCCAATAGCGAAACCGGCTGGCCATTGGCGGACGCGAGAAACCCGTAATGGCTGAACAACTGCTGCTGCACACCATCGTCCAGTTCGCGCCTGATCCGTTCGTCGGTCAATGACGCTGGCTGGCCGGGCGGTCGCCTGGTGGAATCGTCGGGCCGTAGCGGCAGACGCGTGCCGTTGCGTCGGGTGTTGCCAGGCGGCAGTCGACATCTTCCAGGGCCCTGCTTTCAACGGTGTAGGGGCGGCGATCCGCGATTGACTTGGCCTCGCGCAGCAGGGCCTTGCCTTCGGAAAACTGGCCGCGGTAGATCAAGACCGCACCACGCAAGTGCAGGTCTTCAAATCGGGCCGAGGCACCGGAAATTGACCAGTCCAGGTCGTCCAGGCGCTCCTGGGACAGGTACAGCCAGGTTATTCCTGTCCGCGCCTGTCGGTTGCCAGGATCGATCTGCAACGCCTGGCGAAAGGCCCGCTCGGCCTGGTCTGCGAACCCCGTTTCCAGCAGGGCCCATCCCAACGTTGCCCAGGCAATGGGCAGGCCGGGTTCGGTTGATACTGCGTGGCGGGCGAGGGTCACGGCCAGGTCCATATCACCGTCCCGCAGCGCCCGGTTCGACCGCGACACCCAGGTTGCCGCCGGCACACCGGCCTCTGGCGGTGCCAGGCCCATGTCTGACGCCAATCGCGTGCTGCAACCGGTGTTCGGAATCCCGGCAACCGCAATAACAAGCAACAGGGCCCGAGGCAGGCTCACGATGGTTTGTCCCGGCTGCGGCGAGACAGGCGGTTCTGCATCACAGGATGAATCAGGATTGTTGCGACGGCCATAAGTGACGACGTTACGGCAGAAATGGTCAGGCCGATGCCGCGCAGTTTTCCCAGCCGCCAGGCGAAATAGCCCGTCGCGGCTGCCAGGGCAAGTGCCGAGATGATCTCGACCGCCGAACGAACTTTGAGGTTGCGGACAAAGGGGACCACAATCAGGATTGCCGCCAGGGCCGGAAAAATCCAGAAACGTTCCAGGCCTTCGGCGACCATCAGTTCGGTGCCCTTGATTGTGCCGCACCACGGCAGCGACAGTGATACCAGGACGATAATCCCGGTCAGCCGGGACGGCAGGCCCCATTTATGGACAAACTGCGCTGGACTGGATGGGGCAGGTGGTTGCTTGGCTTGGGGATCTTGCATGCCGATATGTTACAAGTTACGCGCCAGGACGGCAGGGCTGGTTCGGTACCCGGGGCCGCTGTTTTTGCAACGCTGCGGCAGAAGGTCAGTCGTCGGTATAGGTATCGTCGCCGTCGACGGGAATCGGCTCACCGCCCGAATCGACATAATCGTTATAGGCATCAAGAATCTGCTGCTCGAACCATTCCCTGGTTTCGCGGTTAATCGGATGGACAATATCACGGAAATTACCGGACTTGTCCCGGCGGCTGGGCATGGCGACAAAGTACCCTTTGCGGCCGTCAATGACCTTGATGTCACGAATCAGGAAACAATCATCGACGATCACGCGGACAAATGCCTTCAGGGGATCGGCATTGTCGACTAGGTAAATCTTGACGTCAGTCAGGTTCATTGGTGATCGTCTTTTCGCCCGTGATCTGAGTTGGATTCTAGCAGAACCCGCTGCAAAGTCAAGGATTTTTGGCACCCGGGTCGGCACTAGGTTTACATGTCGGGTCCGTCTTGTTATACTCTTGTCCTCATTGGAATTTTCGGACCGGACGGTGTTTGTGGCGGACAAAGATTTGACAATCCTGCTGGCGGACGACATGGCCCATTTCCTGGATCTGGAAGTGTCATTCCTGCGTCGCGCCGACTGTCGGATCCTGACAGCGTCTGATGGCGCACAGGCACTGATCCTGTCCAAACAGGAAACACCGGACCTGTTGTTACTGGATGTCGAGATGCCAAGGATGACCGGTATCGAAGTCTGTCGACTGCTGCGGCAGGACCCTGGCTTCAAGGACACGCCGATCGTGATGGTGACCAGTACCGACCGCCGGGACGAGGCCCATCAGGCCGGGGCGACCGATTTCTGGCAAAAACCGATTCGTGAAAACGAATTTATCGAAGGCATCAAGAAGTACGTTCCGATCCGGATTCGCGAAGAAGAGCGTGTCTCGGTGGGCCTGCCGGTCAAGGTGATGACAGCGGATGGCACGGAATTCGATGGAATGACACGCGACGTATCAGAAGGCGGTGCCTTCATCCTTGCTTCCGGGGCAATTCAACCCAATGACGAACTCAGCTGTACCATCAGCCTGGGTTTTGATGACGTACCGACCGTGACCCTGTCGGGGATAGCGGTTCGCGTCCAGGCCGGTGAAGATGGCGGTGTCGGCATCGAGTTTTCCGGACCGGATGCCGAACTGGTCCGGCTCCAGGAGTACCTGGCCGGTCTGTAGATGCCAGGGCAGCGGCCCGCCAGGGACGCGTCTACTTAATCAGGACAATGACAACGCCATTGCCTTCGGGCGATGCCAGTTCGCAACTGACGCCACGCTGGGCGGCCAGGCTGGGGTCGTCGACGGTCAATGTCCGGGGCGGTTCCAGCTCCAGCGATGCGCCGGACTGCACCAGTTTGGCAATAACATTGCCGGACACGATATTGACAAATTCGCGAATTGAATCAATGACGATGTCCCGGGATTCTGCGGCCAGGTCCGGACCAACGATCGCACCGGCGATCCCGGTCGCCAGGTCTTCGCTGAGCGTCAGGACCATATCCAGGCTGAGGGATCCGTTGGCACGGACCGCCGTGATGATCTGGCCATCAGGAACCTCGACATTGCCGACCGTCACGGCACCCGCTTTGGCACGAATGTCAGCGACACGCAGCAGCATCTTTTCGGTCAGGTCAATGACCAGTTCGGCTGATTTGGCCATGTCGCCCGCGGCTGCCGGGACCTCGATCTGGTTGCTGCTGTACTGATCCTGGTCCTGCCGGAACGCCTGCAGGTGCTCATCGACGGTTGCGTCGTCCAGGTGGCCGATCTGGACCAGGGCTTCGCCCAGGTACAAATGGTCATTGTTCTGCAGTTGCAGGATCTCGGCCACGCGAGAGTCGGTCAGGATCTCCAGGCGAACAGCGGCTTCACCAAAATAGAGGTCTTCGGTCTGCTGCAAGGACTTGATCCGGGTGACATCGGCTTCGGTTACAAAGCCTTTGGCCAGCGCATATTCGCCGAACTTCAGGTTTTTTTCCTCTTGCAGCGTGATCGCTTCCAGCAGCTGTTCCGAGTTGATTACGCCCTGCTCCAGCAGGTACTGTCCAAAAAACTTGATCGCCATCGATAATTCTCCAGCTCCTTGACGCTCAGCAGACGCTGCGCAGGGTTTCCAGGACTTTGTCGGCCTCGAACGGTTTGGCCAGTACGCTTTTGGCACCAAATTTCAGGGCCTCGGCGACTTTTTCGCTGACGCCGGCGACCGATGAAACAACGACGATTTTAGCGTCTTTGTCGATCCCGACAATTGTGCGGATCGCCGTCAGGCCGTCCATCTCGGGCATGACGAGATCCATCAGGACCACGTCGGGTGATTCGCTCCGATATCGCTTGATCGCCTCCAGGCCGTTGCCGGCGTGGCCAATGAACTCGAAATCTTCCGAGGCCTCGACAATGTTCTGTAATTGTCGGGCAATGGCGATGCTGTCATCCACAATAAGAACGCGTTTTTTGCTCACCTCAACCTCCTCGGATTTATCAATCCTACTGCGAAGCGTCTGTCAGCGCCAGTCGCTGAAAATAGACATCGTGTTCCTCGCGGACAACACGACTCAGCAGCAGCAATGATATCACGTTTGGGACAGCCATTAATCCAAATGCGATGTCGGAAAAGTCAACCACCGGTCCCAGTTGCCAGACGGCGCCGACAAATACCATTGCCACGAACAGGATTCGATACGGCATTACGGCACGCTCGCCCAGGACGTATTCGATTCCCTGTTCGCCATAGTAACTCCAGGAAATCATAGTCGAAAATGCAAAGAACAATACGGCGATACTGACAAAGTAGCTGCCAAAGCCCGCCACGACAGAATCAAACGCCGCTGTGGTCAGTTCGACACCGGTACCGCCCCCGCTGTATGCGCCAGTCAGGACAATGACCAGTCCGGTCATCGTACAGACAACCAGAGTGTCAATAAATGGCTCGAGCAGGGCGACCATGCCTTCGCGGGTGGGCTCGTTGGTCCGGGCTGCTGCGTGGGCGATCGGGGCCGATCCCAATCCGCTTTCATTGGAAAACGTGCCCCGGCGGACACCCTGCCGGATGACTTCACCGACGGCACCGCCAGCAACCGCGGACCCGGTAAATGCGTCACTGAAGATCAACGCGAACGCCGCGGGGACCTCTGTAATGTGCTGGATAATGACATAAATCGCGCCCAACACGTAGATGCCGCACATCGTC
>JBFJWU010000298.1:0-4635 GCA_041623475.1 bacterium
GCTCGCCGCTACTAGCGGAATCTCGGTTGATTTCTATTCCTCTGGGTACTTAGATGTTTCAGTTCCCCAGGTTCGCCTCCTAAGGCCTATGTATTCAGCCAAAGGATATCCGCCGAAGCGGATGGGTTTCCCCATTCGGAAATCCCCGGATCAATGCTTGCTTGGCAACTCCCCGAGGCTTTTCGCAGCCTGCTACGTCCTTCATCGCCTACTGATGCCTAGGCATCCACCGTGCGCCCTTAGTAGCTTGACAAAACGTAAATCCTTGTCAAGGTTCTCGTGTCTGTTTAACCAGACATCTCAGCGCAATAATTGCAGTGTCGTGCTTCCCGTAAACGGTTGGCACGACACCCAACATTACAGAAGTGTATTGATTCAGTTTTCAAAGAACCTGTTTGCGGCATGTCCGCCGCAACGGCCTTTCCAGCCGTCACAAACCCATAACCCCTGTCAGGGAGCTACAAACTTCTGACTGCTGGATTCTCCTGTTTGGTGGAGGCAAGCGGGATCGAACCGCTGACCTTCTGGTTGCAAACCAGATGCTCTCCCAGCTGAGCTATGCCCCCGTAGTCAACGGGCTCACAATTGCGAGCAATTCGAATATCTTACCTTGATATTTACCTGCTTGTCAAACCACAACACCGACCGACACAGCCCTGACGGAACGGGTGCCGCTACCCGGTTGGCGACCGCGTCGGCCGCGGTGCCGGGGCCGTCGCCCGCGGGTTCGCTTCAGGGGTCGACCGCAGGGTCGTCGGGCACAACAAAAACATACCGCTTGTCCAACCGGTACTTTGTCAAATATCCGATTGCCAGGCCTGTGACAGCGCCAATATTGCGCATAAAGGTGGTCCCAAAGTACCAGTCAAATGCCAGTTCAAAGCCCCAGAACACGATCGTGATCAAGCCGCCGACAATCGTGTATTTTACGAAGACCTCACCCTCGTGTCGAGGCCCGATGGTCTCGAATTCAAAAATATACCGCTTGTCCAGGGCATACTTTACGAACAGGCCAACAGCGGTCCCGGCGAGCATCGCAAGATATAGTTCGTAGTGCAACGACAGGACGCGCAGGGCGATTTCCTGCGCCCCGATATTTGCAGCTGTCGCAATGGCCGCAAAGACGGCATACAGCGTTGCAATTCTGGCGGGCGATTTCATGGTTTCAGATGACCTGTCGGGCTGGTAAGTCGGTTGCTTTGACCCCGACGTGCCGGACCCGGCAGGTGGTCCGGGTTCGGCCGGGAATGGGTGGTGGGCCTAGGTAGATTTGAACTACCGACCTCACGCTTATCAGGCGTGCGCTCTAACCAACTGAGCTATAGGCCCATTATGTTCGCATTTGACGTGTTTGCCGCCAGAAAGGCTTTGCCGCTTCCAGACAGGCTGTTCAGGATATCCAATTTCAAAAATTGTCGCCAAGCCTGCGCACCCGCCAGGACGCAGGAATCAGTCAAAACTGGTTCATCTCCAGCGCCGCTATCGCCCTGGATTTGGCTGCCAGGATTCCGGCAATTGCAGTCTTCCGTGTTTCGCGATCAGATGTGAAGGCGCCGAGCGTTTTCGCCTGCGGCGGCGACAGCGCGCCATCGTCTTCAAGGCGGCCAACCAACTGACTGGCCGCGGTGACAGGCAGGATCCCGGCCAACTGCCTAGCCTGTTCGTAGACGCCGTCGGCCGGACCGGACAGTTGCCGAATGTGCTCGACGGCCAGCGCCACATTGCCGGTTTGCGAGTAATAGACAGACGCCGCGAGAGCATCCGGAAATCCCTGGGAATCTGCCAGGCGCATTGCCTGCAGTCGTTGCATCAGGGCCATCGACCATGGGTCACCCTGATCGACCGCCAACAATTCTCCAGCGCGCCGGTAATTTCGACTGGACCCGTACTGGACTGCCAGCTCGTACATGATCGGTCGGACCTGCGGGTAATCACGATGGAGCCGTTCCAGGATCCGCAAAGACTGGTCGAATCGTCCCATTCGGCCCAGGCTTCGGGCCCGTTTCAGCTCGATGTTCCAGAACGGTGCTTCTACTTCACCACGGTTCGCGTAATTCAGGCTTGCGGCCCGTCCCGCAACATCCAGGAACAGACTGGCCAGTTCGTATTCGCCACGGCGATCGAATGCTTCACCGGCCGCCATGTAGACGAGCGTGTTTGCCTGGTGGGATCCGACAACCGCCTGCTGCCAGGCTGCGTACGGCTGGGCCCAGACAGCGGCGTGCCCCGAGGTCACTACCGCACCGGCGACAGCAAGGACAGCAACTGGCAGGGCCAGCAGTTTTTGCCTCTTGTCCGACTGTCGGGAGGCCCCGTAACCGACCAGGGCGACCAGAAAAACCAACGGCATATACAGGTACCGGTCAGATGTAATGACATAGCCGCCAAAGGGAATGATGCGCGATACCGGTAACAGGCTGGCAAGAAAGAAAACACCCAGCAGCCGGGCCTGCGAATCAGCCCGCTTCCAGATCTGATAAATGCCCGCACCCAGAACTGGCAGGACGACGAGTCCGAGCACCTGATCTGTTTGTTCGGGATACCAGATGTGACCGTACTCGAAAGCGGTCGCCCACGGTGTCACCAGGTTTGACGCCATCGACCCAAGTACCGCGAGGACCACCTGGAGTTCGAATTGTCCGGATGCCACTGACGGCCAGCCGACCGCGACCAGTCTGACGAACAGATAAAGGGTAATCGATCCGGCCCCGGCCACGGTCCAGTCGCGGCGCCGCCACAGGAGGCCGGCAATTACGGCGGCGCCACAGGCTACCGTGCCCGATTCCTTGCTGAAGATCGCCAACAGGCACAACGCAGACAACAGGGGCCCGGCCCGGTTGCCGGACCGGGCGGACCGGGCGATTACGGTTGCCGCACAGACCGTAAACAATGTCGCCAGCAGATCGGACCGGGCGCTGATCCATGCAGTTGCCTCGAGTAGCCGTGGCGACACGCCGACCGCAACTGCGACCAGGACGGCCAGTCGAAGTCGCGCACCCGCCAGAACCAGCAGCGCTGCCAACGACACCATTGCCAGCAGATGGATCAAAACGCTTGTCAAGTGAAAACCGGCGGGATTCTGAACGGTCCAGACCGCCTGGTCAAACCAGTACGTCAGGGCGACGAGCGGCCGGAAATAGGTGGTAACAACAAAATCCCCGGCCAATGCCGCAAGGTACCCGGGCTGCCCGCCCGGATCGTCCCGGGGCGGAAACAACAGATTGTAATCATCCCAGAAATATCCGGCACCCAACAAGGGCACGAACGTCACAAAGACGACAGCGGCACCGACCAGGCACCAGACCAGGTCCTTCGAAACGGATGGCTTCAATCGACTGCGACCTGTGGGTCGCCGGTGATCAAATGTCCAGCCGCTTGAACACGGTTTCTGGTATTGAGCGAATGACCAGCATGATCCATCGCCAGATCCCGATTGAATAGACGACATCCCGCCCCTTGCGCCAGGCGCGCACAACATCCCGCCCGACTCTGGCCGGTTGCGCCGTCAATGCGGCCGGCAGCTCCATTCCGGCAGTCATTGCCGTATCGACGAACCCCGGGATCACTGTAACGACCCGAACCCCGGATTTGGTCAGGCGGTTTCGCAGGCCGCTGAGATAGGCCGTCAATGCGGCCTTGGTCGACCCGTAAATGTAATTTTTCTGGCGACCCCGTTCGCCGGCAACGGAACTGACAGCAATAATTGTTCCGACACCCCGCTGTTCCATGTCCGCGGCCGCAATCTCGAGAATACTGACCATTGCCAGGTAGTTTGTATCGACCATCTGGCGGGCGACGGCGAACTCACGCTCGGCCTGTTCCTGCGTTGCCATGACGCCGAAGGCAGCGACGATCAAGTCAGGCGACCGGTCCAGTTCCTTATAAAAGGCTGCGTGGCTGTCAAATGCCAATGCGTCAAAGCGGACAACCGAACACTCGACCTGGCAGCGGACCCGCAGGTCCTCGGCCACAGCCTGGGCTGCGTCAAGGTCACGCGCAGCCAATGTCAAATGCACGCCATAGTCACGCGCGAACGCTTCGGCGATACCGCGGGCAATCCCGGACGTTGCACCCAGCACCAATATTTCCAGATTGCTCAAAGCTCCAGCCTTTCCGACTGTTTCGATGCAAATACCTTATCAGCGCCAATCTCTGCCCTCAGTCTGGAGAATTTACCAGCGCCAGGATAACTGGCGTGGAAGAACCCTGCGCCCATCCGCGCATCCTTGGCCAGGTACAACCGACCACCGGCATCGGCAACGATGGCATCCAGTCGTTCCAACAGCGGAAACAACCCGTCATTGACGGGCAGGTCGATGGTCAGGGTCACACCTGCCGTCGGAAAACTTAACCAGTTGTCATTGGCAGGCCCGAAACGTTTCAACACGGCCAGGAATGACGGTGTCGACCCGGCTGCAGCGGCCTGCATTACATCGCGCAGGGCATCTTCGGCGACATCATCAGGGACAACCAGCTGATACTGCACGAATCCCCGGGCGCCATACAAACGATTCCATGCCGGGATCGCGTCGAGGGGGTGGAAGAATCGGCCGCAGGGAACCCGGGATGTCTGGTTACGGGCACCGGCCGCATAGTACAGCGTGTTGAACGCCTTGACGGTCCAGCGATTGAGGA
>JBFJWU010000299.1:0-4634 GCA_041623475.1 bacterium
ACCCCCTCCCATCCCACGAACATCACCGGGAAGCTGGCACCCATCACGAGTATCAGCATGAAGAAGATGAAAAGGTTCAGGTAGCAGAAGTATTTCCAACCGCCCTTGTCATGGTCCATGTACTCGGTGGAATACAAATGGATCAGGAAACCGACTCCGGTAATGACCAGGACCATAACAATCGACAGCGGGTCAATCATCAGCTTGAAATTTATTGACAGGTCCGCAACGCCTACCCACGTAAAAACATCGTGGGCAAAGCGGCGTTTCATAGGCACGATCATCAGCAGGTCACGAAACACCTGGATGGCAATCAGGAACGACCCCAGGACTGATCCGCAGGCAATGACCTGGACCATGCGCCTGTCCATGCCGCGACCGAACATGCCGTTGATGATTGCCCCGAACAGGGGCAACAACGGGATCCAGATCAACAGGTCATAGGGTAGTTGGTACACGTCAGTTGGTTCTTTTCAGTTACCTGGGCCTAATACCGCAGGGTGTTGAATCGGCGCACATCCAAAGTGTCCCGGCGCCTGAATATCGACAGGATAATGCCAAAGCCGATCGCAACCTCGGCGGCCGCAACGGCGATGACAACAAACGCCAGGATCTGCCCTGACTGATCGGTCCACAGCCGGCTGTAAGTGACCAAAACAAGGTTTGCGCCGTTCAACATCAATTCGACACACATCAACAGGATCAGCATATTTCGCCGAACCAGCAGTCCGATCAAGCCGATGCTGAACAACATGGTTCCAATGATTGCCATGGTCGGGATCGAACTGTTCATCCATCTGCCTCGTTGGTTACCGTCGTCGATTCCGCCACCTGCCGGGCCAGTACCAACGCGCCGACAATCGCTGCCAGCAGCAGGATGCTGACCATTTCAAAGGTGTACAGGTGTTCGGTAAACAGCTCCATGGCAATGCCACGGACGGTACCAAAGCCCTCGGGGACCGATGGAACAGGGGGCGGACCCAGGTCGCTGATTCGGGCCCCGATCAGGACCAGCCACGCCAGCCCAAGCACCACCAGCGGTCCGGCTGCAACCGGGCTGACCCGCCCCGCCAGGTCATCAATACGAATATCCATTAACAGGATTGTGTAAATGACAAACAGCATGATCGCCCCGACATAGACAATCACCTGGATCGCTGCCAGCAGGTGCGCGTCCAGAAGGGCATAAATACTGGCGACAGCCAGGAATGTCAGGACCAGGCTCATGGCCGAGTTGATCGGGTGCCGACTGGAAACCGTACCGACGGCGCCCAGCAATGCCAGGCCGCTGAACAACCACAAGAACAGATCGTGCATTATCGGCGACCCTTGATGGCGTTTTTCTTTTTGGTGACCAGCGTCTGGTCGCGATTCAACAGGAAGTCCAGATCAACAACCAGGTCACTGAAGTTATCCTGGGGCAGGTCTTCGTACGATGCGGTCATGTAAATCGCTTCGCAGGGACAGGCCTCTTCGCAAAAACCGCAAAAGACGCAGCGGGACAAGTCAATGTCGAACCGGTTCGGCCGTTTTTCAATGGCCGGGTCCGGATGTTCCTCGGCTTCGATATAAATGCAATCCGCCGGGCAGGCAGTCGAACACATGTAACAGGCAACACACCGCGGCGAACCGTCGTCGCGCTGGGCCAGGATATGCAGGCCTCGGTAGCGCGGTGAATGTTCCAGCTTTTCCTCGGGATACTGGATGGTCACGCCACCCTTTTTGCCGGTCATCCACGCCCACATGTTGCGCAGGAAAATCGCTGTCGTGATCGACAGGCCGCGCACAATCTGGGGGAAATACAGCTGGTCCAGGACACTCATTTTTGCCCGGGGGTCAACCACTTTGATCGTTTTTTCGGGTGCCGTCGCTACAGTGCTCATACTCATGAATCCATCAGAACCATCACCAGTCCGGTGATGAAGATATTGGCCAGCGCCGCGGGCAGCATGAATTTCCAGCCCAGCCGGATCAGCTGGTCAAAGCGAAAACGCAGCAGCGTCCAGCGAATCTGGACGTTCAGCCAGCAGAAAAAAAGAATCTTGGCGAACATCGCGCCCACCTGGGTAACGACCACCATAAATGTGGGCATATTGAACGTTCCACCCCAGGGAAAGACAAAGCCGGTCTCGTACAGGTACGGAACCTGCCAGCCGCCAAAAAACAGGACCGAAATCATTGCCGCGCCAATGAAGACTTCGATGAACTCGGCCATGAAAAACGTACCGAATTTCATTCCCGAATATTCAGTAAAGTACCCGGCAACAATTTCACTTTCGCCCTCGGGCAGGTCAAATGGCACACGCTTGCCCTCGGCCAGCAATGCCGTATAAAACAGCAGGAAGCCGAGCGGTTGCATGACAACACCCCACGCGGGCAGGAAACCGAACAGCAGTTCCCCCTGCTGGACCACCATTTCGTCAAGGCGGACCGTACCAAACACCATCATCGTGCCGACAATGGCCAGGCCGTAGGCCACTTCATAACTGATCATCTGGGCGCTGGCCCGGATCGATCCCAGCAACGCAAACTTGTTGCCGGATGCCCAGCCGCCGATTGCCGCGCTGTAAACCGCAATACCGCCAAATGCAAAGAAAAACAGGATCCCCATGTCCAGCGAGGCAATTTGCAGCGGGATCGTTCGGCCCATGACTTCGATATCAGGACCAAATGGAATCACACACGCGACCATGAACGCCGGCACGACCGCCAGGAACGGTGCCAGCTGGAACAGGAAGGGATGGGCACCGGTGGGCATGAAATCTTCTTTGAACAGCATCTTGCCGCCATCGGCCAGGGCGTGAAACAGGCCCAGCTTGCCCAGGGGGCGCAGTAAGAAATTGATCGGCGGTGCCAGGATTGGCAGGATCAGGTTCAAGGGCCCATTCAACGCACCGAAACGCTCGACTTTTGTTGACAGCAGCAACAAAGCGCGATTCGCACCGATCCGGTGCTGGATGACCGCTGCCTGCTTGCGCTCAACCCACGTCAACAGGCCGCCCGCGTTAAGCAGGATGAAAAAGATTATTGACACCTTGAGGATGTCGGCAATCAGGATGACCGGATCGAACATCAGCCGGCCACACTTTCGCCGGCGGGCATGGCCGTCCGGTCACAGAACTCACGGAACGTCATGCCGCCCAGTTCTGGATGGTTGGTCGCCCACACCGCCCAGACGTCGTCCAGGCCACCGGGGACATCAATATCCAGCGCTGTTCCCAGTGCCGCAATGATGCCCAGGTTGTCGCTGCTGCCAGCGGGTGCCCGGAGTGCCGGCTCGAATGCCGCCGTCACGCCCTGCCCGCTGGTAAAGGTGCCGGATTTCTCGGCCCAGGTCCGGCCCGCCAGTTGAACTTCGGGGGCCGTTGCCAGCTCCTCGATGTGGGCGGACAGGCGAATCACATGGTCCGCCCGGGCAATCGCGTCGCCCAGGACATCACCCGCGCGCCGGGCGCAGACCAGCAAGGTTGTAATCCTGCCATCATTCAATGCAGCGGTGAGCGCGGCGGCATCCTCGACGCCAAAAACCGCCTTGACCCCGGCGCTGTTGGGGTTCTTGTCGGCTTCGATCAGGAAATCATCGGACTCGATTTCACCGTCGTCGGCGACACGGTCGGTCCCGACACCGATTGTGACATCGCCCAGGCCAGCCAGGAGCTGCTTGAGGGCAAACAGTTCCTCATTGCTGCTGTGCCGGCTGAGCAGGACCCCGACACTACCGTCGCGCAACAGGTTGGCCGCACGTGACGCCGCTGTTGCCAGTGATGCCTCGGCTCCGTCGACCTGATGGTTGTCCAGCCGATCCTGCTCGGCCCATTCGAACATAAACCGCCCGCGGTCACACATCCAATAGGTGTTACTGAGCATGTTCTTGCGCGGGCGTGTGCGGTAGATCTTGTTGTCCTTGGCAGACGCATCCAGCCAGGTTGAACAGCCGCGGCTGCAACCGGTGCAGACGCTGCGATGTTCGTCCAGGAACCAGACCCGCTTGCGGAAACGGAAGTCCCGGCTGGTCAGTGCCCCTACAGGACAGATGTCCACTGTGTTCATGCTGTAGGGGTTGTCCAGGGTCTTGCCCGGAGCCAGCCCGATCACGCTGCTATTGCCGCGATTAAAGATGCTCAATTCGTACGATTCCGACACGTCCCGGGTAAAACGGACGCAGCGGCTGCACAAAATGCAGCGTTCGCCATCAAAGACGACGTGCTCGCCAAACGTCTGGACCTTGGGCTTGTGGACCTTGCGGTCGCGCAGGCGACTGTCGGCCAGGTCATAATCGTAATAGTAGTCCTGCAGCTTGCACTCACCCGCCTGGTCGCAGACCGGGCAGTCAATAGGATGATTGATCAGCAGGAATTCCATTACCGCCCGCCGGGCTTCCTCGACCCGCTCGTTGGTCGTGTGGACCACCATGCCGTCGGTGACCGCTGTCTTGCAGGCGACCATCAGTTTGGGTGCTTTTTCGACCTCGACCAGGCAGATGCGGCAATTTCCGTCAACCACCAGACCCGGGTGATAGCAGTAGTACGGCACATCGATACCGGCCTCGTGCGCGGCCTGGATGATCGTTTTGCCAGCTGCGACTTCCAGCTCCTGTCCGTCGATGGTAACCTTGACTGGCATTAATGCCCCCC
>JBFJWU010000300.1:0-4633 GCA_041623475.1 bacterium
CAGTTCGTCTTCAGCCAGGGCTTCCTCGACCGGTTCCTCAAGCAGTTCGTCTTCGGCCAGGGCTTCCTCGACCGGCTCTTCCAGCAGCTCGTCTTCAGCCAGGGCTTCCTCGACCGGTTCCTCAAGCAGTTCGTCTTCGGCCAGGGCTTCCTCGACCGGCTCTTCCAGCAGCTCGTCTTCGGCCGCGACTTCCTCGACCGGCTCTTCCAGCAGCTCGTCTTCGGTGTCTGCAGCGTCTACGAGATCTTCTGCAGGCTCCTCGGCTTCGACGGCATCTGGTTCAACGCTGTCCTCAACAGATTCGTCAACGTCACCATCGTCAGCTGGCTCTTCAAAATCAAGTGGATCTTCCTCTTCTCCAAAAAGGTCGTCGTCGTCGCCGAACAGTTCGTCATCCGAAACATCTTCAATGAACTCTTCTTCCAGCAACACATCTTCGCCGTCCAGTGGATCTTCCAGCAGGATTGCGTCGTCAGACTGGGTCAACGCCTTGATTTTCGAAAGGTCTGCCCGTACTGGCCGGATTTTAATAAACAGCGAATTTTCTTCGGTCCATGTATCAAAATCGGCCAGGCTTTTCAGGGTGATTTCCATCCGTCCGATGCCCAACTGCTCGTCACCAAACTGCCGGCCACGAATGCTGGCGATCTCGCCACTGCCAATTTCCCGTCCTTTGGTGATCGGCCGGATGTCATAATTTGCAAAGTCAACAACAATTCTGACAGGATTCATCAGTCGGAAAACCGTAAACATCGGCTGATGTTCACCATCCACCTGGATCAAATAATCGGGGCCGACTCGATTGACCTTTAGACGCTGGATTCGGTCGGCTTGCAAGCCAGGTCCGTCCTTGATCGTTGCCGACGCGCACGCAGACAGCCCGATGCCGCACGCGGCGGCCAGCAATACTGGGAAACTGAATTTCCTGACCCGATTCATTTCAATTACTCCCTTGTGGGCAAGACCAATTCATATTTTTCGGTCTGCAACTGTCCCCGGTAATCGTAATACCGTTCAACGATGACAACACGGTCCGGAAGGATCGCAACGACTTTTCCGTCGCCCGTCCCGACCGGTGTACCCGTCTTGATGATATATTCGTTATTCCCCGGGGTTGAAACCAGTGCGACTGGTTCGGCAATTCCCCAGATAATTCCCAACAACTTGAGCTGTCCGATACTGAACTGCTGCAGTGGATGGGTGATGTCGCTGACAATCCGTTTCTTGCTTTCAAATACGCTCTGAAACGGATCCCGCGCCGGGCGGAAACGCTTGACAACGACTTCTTCGACTAGTTCCTCTTCGGCCTCTGCTTCAGCTTCCTGCCCTGCGCCATCCGCAGGCGCCGGCGCCGGTGCGGGTCCAGGTGCTGGCGCCGCGGCCTGCTGCTGGGCCCCCCGCCGTCGTGGCGGCGGATCTTCGCCGCACGCGGGCAACAGGAATCCCAATACGCAAAGCACTGTTACAACAAGATTTGCGGGCTTCGTCAACGACGGCAGGCGATTTGTGTTCATCTCGCCCCTCCACGACGCTGGCGCTTCGTAGTATCCGCCGTTCCATCGGGTACAAACCGATAGGTCACGACTTCTGCCTTGATCTTAAGTTCCGTCAGTGCCTCGGGCTCAGCCGTCCCGTCTTCTTCTTCTCCAGACGTCTGGCGGGCCTCGACAGACTTGCCGCTGGATTTCAAATCCAGGGCCCGGACCGCCATGATTCGCGGCTGGTCACCGATTTCCTGGGCAAAGCCACCAATGCCACGGTACGTTCCGACCAGGTCCAACGCCATCGGGATTTCCGAATAGGAACCTTTTCCGCGTTCCTGGCCAATCTCGAACTTGGATACGACAAGAGCGTTTTTCTTTGCGATATTTGGAATCGTGACCAGCAACTGGTCCGTATCAATTTCATTTGGCAACTGGTTCAGCGCCTCGTCCAACTGGACTTCGAGCCGCTGGACTTCCAACTGCCAGTTCTGAAGGTCGTCGGCTATCGCTTTTTTGGCCATATGCTTCTTGTGGACTTCGTCATAACGCCGATTAAGCCGTTCCATTTCGTCCAGCGTCGGAAAGCGAAGGAGGAAAATGTAAAGCGCGACAATCAGCACGCAAACACCAAGCACAATAACCAGCCGGAATTGCTGCGGGACTTTCTCGATAATTTCCATCACCTGGTCCATATCGCCCCTACCTCTGGCCACCCGGCTGATTGCCAGCCGGCTCTGCGTCCATCTCTACCGCCTGCGGCGCATTGAACTGCATCGATAATTCAAACTTGACGACGCCCTTGCTGTCGGCACTGATCCCTCCGGTCCGGGGCGACGTAAACCGATCATCTTCCTTCAGGCGTCGTACCATCAGGCCAATCGTCTGCATGTCGACCGCCTGGGCCTTGGCCGTAATATTCCGTTCGTTGATCTTCAGGTCATTCAGCCAGATCTCTTCGGATAACACCTCTGACAACGCCAGTAACAGGTCGACAATCTCTGCACGGTTGCCTTCGAGTGACCGGATCAGCTTCAACTTGCTTTCCAGTCCGGCTTTCTTGCCTTTCGCGTCCTCGACTTCGCTGACAATCTTGTCCAGCTGTTCGATCTGGGCCTGTTCCTTGCGGATGCGGTCCCTGGCATAGTCCACGTCCCCAACCAGCGAAGCGTGCCACGTATACACAAAGCCAATTGTGACCAGCAACATCAAACCGGACGCGATCGCCAGGTTCCGCATCGCAACACGGCGGCGCTCTTCGCGTACTTCAAGGAGGTTAATACGAATCATTTGTCAAACACCCTGCGCAAGGCGAGGCCGACGGCGACGGTGTCCATCGGGGCATCTCGTTCGACCGTCAACGGGTCCACCGTCTTCGAAGCGATGGTGACACGTTTGAACGGATTCAGGATTTCGACCGGAATTCCGGTTTCCTCTTCGATAATCCGGTCCATACCGTTGACCAGGCTCATTCCGCCTGAAATAAAAAGTCGGCTGACGCGCTCGGTACCGCCGGTTTGCGCATAGTAATCAAGTGACCGCTGGATATCCTGTGCCAGCGACAAGCTGGCGTTCCGGAGAATCTGGCCGACTTCTTCAGGAATCAGCGAATCCTGCTCATCGCCGCCACCGCGCTTGAATGTCTCGGCCTCGTCAAAGCTGACGCCAAGCGCCCGCTGGATTTCCTCGGTAATTTCGTAGCCGCCGCGGGTAATATCGCGAACAAACAGGCTTTTCCCGTCCCGCACCAGGTTAATGTTGGTTACCGAGGCTCCGATATTGACAAGCGCAACCGGCTCGTCGGTCAGGTCCGGATAATTGACTTCGAATGCATTCCCAATCGTAAAGACGTCGACATCGAGAACAGCAGGTTTCAGCCCGCAACTAAGCAGGACACCCGTCAATTCGTTGATCATGTCTTTTTTGGCAGCGACCAGGTAGACAATCATCCGGTCTGGCTCGTCCGGGTCATCCCCCATGATTTCGAAATCGACATTGACTTCTTCCATCGGGAACGGGATATGCTCGGCAGCCTCGACTTCGATGTTCTTTTCCAGGTCCTCGGGTGCCATCTTTGGCAGTGGCACGCGCTTGACGATAACCGCGTTGCCTCCAAGGCTGATCGCAACGTTCTTGGTCTGGGTCTTGACACTGGCAAACAGTGTATTGACGGCCTCGATGACAGCAGCTTCGTTAATAATCACGCCCTCGACAATGACTTCGGGGCTGAGGCTGACCTTGCCAACGTTCAACAGGCTCCAGCCGCCGCGGGTGGGCTTCAGTTCGACCAGCTTGATTGTGTGCGAACCGATATCCAAGCCAACCAGATGGGACTGGCTACCGATTCCCGGAATGCTGAATGGCAACTCGATCGCCATCAGTTACGGTCCTTTCCTGGACTAAGATCACTGAAAACCTTGTCCTTTTCCTTGAGATCATATCCAAGCGCCAGAATAATCTTGCGCTTGGTTTCCAGCCTGCAGCTCTTGCCTCGCTCGATTCGATCAATCGTTAGCGGCGACACACCGGCGCGGCGCGCGAGCTCGGCCTTGCTCATCAGCATGGACTCGCGGATGTCCTTGACATTGTTGTTTGTTTTTTCTTCAGGCACGTTTTCGTATCAGCCTTGTATTCCTCGCAAGGTATCTGAACCTGACCACACACTACCTGCATAATTTAGCAATTGTCAAATAAATTATATGTTTTTTATGCATAATTATAGGTATATTATGCGTATGATCATATATTTTGTGTCTCCGGCGGACGAGACAACAACATATACCTGTTTTTGGCCAATTAAACGCCAAAACTCAGGGCAAATCCGTGCATTTTTGTCAAAATCCGCGGTGCAGAAGGTCGAAATCCCCTGCTTCAGGCCACCCTACAGGCCAAATGCATCCTGAATCGAGTTCCATTGGGTAATGAATCGATTCAACCAGCCGTTGGTCGTCGCCGATGGGTCGGGGGTGCCGCCTGAATTACGGTACAACAACCCACCCAGCGACGGATCGGGGAAAAAGAAGTAATCCGCATCAAAGACACCGTTGGCAGGATCCGTGCGGGCACCCTGGGGCCAGTTGCCCAACCCGGTGCAATTGTCCACGTCACAGCTGAACACGGCCGGTCGCCAGTAATGCCCGATGATTTTTCCC
>JBFJWU010000301.1:0-4625 GCA_041623475.1 bacterium
GACCTGGATACGGCCGCAGCCGGAGCCATTGCCGGCTCGTTTTTCAACACAGGTCAGTACTGCAGTGGAACCGAGCGGGTGTACGTGGTTGAATCCGTGGCCGGGGCCTTCATCGAAAAGGTTGTCGAGCGGGTGAAGGATCTGAAACAGGGCGCAGAGGGCGAAGCCGACGTTGGCGCCATGTGCTGGAACTCCCAGGTCGATTTGATTGAAAAACAGCTGGAAGATGCATACGCCAAGGGGGCAAGGGCATTGACCGGGGGCAAACGCAGCGACTTGCCGGGGTTGTTTATCGAGCCGACTGTACTTGTCGACGTCAACCACGAAATGGACATCATGACCCGGGAAACGTTCGGGCCGATCCTGCCGATTATGGTGGTTGCCAATGAGCAGGAAGCCGTCAAAATGGCCAACGATTCAGACTACGGCCTGGGTGCGACGGTCTGGTCGGCAAACCTGGACCGCGCCAACCGAATTGCACTGCAATTGCAGTCTGGCAGCGTCTGTATCAATGATATGAGCATGACCTATGGGGCGTTGGAAGTACCGTTTGGTGGCGTCAAGGACAGCGGTGTCGGAATGGTCAATGGTGAAGCCGGCTTAAAAGGATACTGCGTCGCCAAACCGATTATTGTTGACAAATATGGCGGCAAGTATTCTGCCGGGCGTCACTATCCTTACACACAGAAGAATTTTGAATTACTGCAAAAGATCATTCGCTTCATGTGGGGGTCAACCATTGGCCGCCTGATGAACTGACGGTCATCGGTACCGTTAAACTAAGGCGGTGACCACCGCCGTGCCAGACCATATTCTGTTTCTCCCCGGATTCAAGGGCAGTCGTCTGGTGGACCAGCGCGGGCGACCGGTCTGGATCAGTACAGCCCAGGCCGCCCGAACGGGAACGACGCGGCTGGCGCTGCCACAACCGTACTTCAGAAACCAGCCGGCCCCGGACCTGGCTCCAGGATCGGTACTGGATCGCGTGGTGGTCGTTCCGGGGATGTGGAACGTCCGCATTTACGGCCCTTTCCTGGACTGGTTGGCGCACACATTTCCTGCCAGCGTCATCGAACCGTTCCCATACGACTGGCGTCGCGATTGCCGGGTGGCCGGACAGGAATTACTGGACCGTGTTATCGAGATCGGCGGCCAGGGAAAGCGTGTGGCGATTATTGCCCACAGTACCGGTGGCCTGGTTGCGGCAGCGGCAACGGGATCGACGCTTTTCCCCTGGTCCGCGCTGTGCGGCCTGGTCACGATCGCAGTCCCATTTCGCGGGACCGCCAAGATGTTTCGAGTTGCCTTGATGGGAGACCCCGTCGGGCGTAACCAGCGATTGCTGGACGGTCTGAGCCTGTCGAGTTTTGAATCCACATACCAGCTGCTGAGCGAGCCTGACCATCCGCTCATCTATCGGATCAGTGACCTGACACCGATCCCCGGTGCGCATTTTGATCCGGTTCGTTGGCAACAGGCAGGTTGGGGACCGTGGGCCCACAGAAATCCAGACGACGACGAAGATTCAATGGCATCGTTTGTTGCCGACCAATTGGCACAGGCCCGCGCCTTTCGTCATTTTCGCGACCGGTTTCCCGGCAACCGGGCCGATTCCATACCGCTTCTGAATGTGGTTGGCACTGGACGCCCAACCCTCGATCGGGTGTTCTGGGACGACCGGCCGGGATTCAGGAACAGAATGGTCCTGAACGCCGCGCAACGGGATTCAACGCCGGAACTGGTCGGTCAGTCGCTGGCTGCAGATGGGGACGGGACCGTGACATCCGCATCGGCCCGGCTGCCTGATCAGTGGGCTGTCAGTCTGGTTGCCCGGAACCAGTCCAGCAGTTACGAGCACGGAAATATACCGAACGATCCTGATGTTCGCAGGGCGATACGGCATCTGCTGCTCGGACAGCATCCGGAAGAGTCAGCGTAAACCATTACCATCCATTGGGTTTTTTCGATATGATGACGTCCTGGGTCAACTTTATCAACGCCCCGAAAAGGGACGGAGCTTCGACATGGCGCGCCTGCGCAAGACCAAAGTAATCGCAACCATAGGCCCGGCCTGTGACGACGAAGATATTCTCCGCAAGATGATCCAGGCTGGCATGAATGTTGCGCGACTGAACATCTCCCACGGCAATCACGACGAACATCGCGAACGAATCCGGCGTATTCGGTCCGCAGAGGCGGCTGAAAACGCCAATGTCGCGATCATGCTGGACACCAAGGGAGTCGAAATCCGTACGGGCAAGCTGAAGGACGGAGTCGCCGAACTGACCACCGGCGATTTCTTCACGCTGTACACCGACGAACGGATCGGGACCCGGGAAGGGGTGTCAATTTCATATGAGGGGCTCCCGGACGACGTGTCCCCGGGCAGCAAGATCCTCCTCGACGATGGCAAGATCCAGCTCAATGTCATTTCCGTCAATCGGACCGATTCATCAATCGCGACCGAGATATCGGCCGGCGGCACTCTTGGCAATACCAAGGGTGTCAATGTCCCTGATGCGACAATTGGCCTGAGCGCCGTGTCCGATGAAAACCGCGACGACCTGGAATTCGCGGTCGCCGAAGACCTGGACTATATCGCCGCGTCATTCATGCGCAATATCGATGATGTCCGCGCCGTTCGGGCGGTGATAAATGAGGCAGGCGGTGACATTCCGATTATCGCCAAAATCGAGAACCAGGAGGGTGTCCGCAACCTGGTCGAACTGGTGGCCGAGGCAGACGGGACAATGGTTGCCCGAGGAGATCTGGGTGTCGAGATTCCCCTGGCAGAAGTACCTGCCACGCAGAAAAAGATCATCCGGACGACAGTGACCAATGGCAAACCGGTCATCACCGCAACACAGATGCTGGATTCCATGGAACGCAGCCCAACACCGACCCGGGCCGAAGTAACCGATGTCGCCAACGCAATCCTGGATGGAACCTCTGCGGTCATGCTGAGCGGCGAAACTGCCGCAGGCGACTTTCCGGTCCAGTCCGTTGCGACCATGGCCAGGTTGGCGCTGGAGGCAGAGCTGCACCTGGCCGAGTACGGTCACTTGCAGAAGATTCTCCCCGAATCGTCAGCGATGGTAACCGAGGCGGTTGCTAACGCGGCGATAACAATGGCTCATCATTTGAATGCTGCAGCGATTATGACGCTCACAGAAGGGGGCTTTACAGCTCGCACGCTGTCGAAGTTCCGGCCCGACACCCCGATCCTGGCCGTAACCCGTTCCCCTAAAGTCATGCGGAAACTGGCAATGAACTGGGGTGTAACGGCAATATTTGTAAAGCACGATGACACGGTCAGTGACGACCATGTGCTGGACCGGGCCGTTTCCGAGGCGCTGGATCGTGGCTACGTGAATGAAGGCGATATGATTGTTGCAACAACAGGCGTGGCCCACCAGCCAGGATCCACAAACAAGATCAAGATTATTACGGCATCATAGCGATTGCTGGATGTATTTTGAAGACATCCAGGTTGGTGTCAGGACCTGCACAATTGACCAGTTTGACGTGACCGAAGGTGATATTGTCGCGTTCGCCCGGCAATGGGATCCGATGGACATTCACGTCGACCCGGAGTTTGCAGCAAAGACACCATTTGGATCGTTAATCGCGCCGGGCCTTTTCGGTGTCGGCGTCGCCGTCAGGATGTCCCAGGACATGGGCAGCGACAATCGCAATGTCGTTGCCGGTCTGGGATGGCAGGACATCCAGTTCCGCAATCCAATTCGCCCGGGCGACCGGTTGCACCTGGAGACCGAAGTCATCGAGACCAGACGCAGTCAGTCACGTCCCGGCACCGGGATTTCCAGAACCCGACTGGATGTCGTCCAGGCCGATGGCACCGTTGCAACATCGCTGGTGGTGTCGGCCCTTGTACGTTGTCGCAGAAATCGGGAAGACCATCCATGAACGACCCGGAATGGGCACGTGCCGTATATCCCCACGGCGAACTGGCAGAACTGGCGCCGGGGTTCTGGCAAGTAACCGGAACATTGCCCAGAAACCCCATCCCGCGGAATATGACTGTCTGGCGAGACAATCAAAACGGTCTGGTTGTCCACAGTCCGATCTGTTTGGCCCCGGACGCGATGGAGCAACTGGACCAACTGGGCCCGGTCCGGACGATAATTGCGCCTTGCCGCATGCACCGCGTTGATGCCGGGCGCTTCAGCCGCCGTTATCCGGATGCAAAACTGGTTGCGCCGTCATTCTGTCAGGATGCCGTCAGCAAGGTGGCTCGTGTCGATGCAACCTGTGAACAGGTTCTTCCGGAACTGGGGACGATCATTCACACGCCTGCCGGCCTCAAGGAATTCGAACTGCACTACCAGGTCAAGACAACAGACGGTGGGACGGCATTGGTTATGACAGATGCGATGTTCAACCTGGAACCGGACCGACCCAGGGGCCTTTCGGGATCAATGATCCGACTGATTGGCAGCGGTGGCCCGTTGGGCATTACACGAATTGGACGTGTCCTGTTGTTGCGCAACCGTGCCGAGTTTGCCGACTACCTGCGCCGCCTGGCGGCTTTGGACGGACTACAGGCACTGACCGTCGGGCACGGAAGTGCCGTTGTCAGGGACGTTGTCGACAACCTGAACGAC
>JBFJWU010000302.1:0-4617 GCA_041623475.1 bacterium
CACTGAACGGCCAGATCGGAAAAACGTTGCCGCCTGACGACGCCAGGATGTCGCCGTTGCCCGTGTACAGCCGGGTGGGGCTGGGGTCGGTGCCCAAAACTGTGATCCGCGCCGGAATTGCCTCGCGGTTATGATCCCAGGTGAAAAACTCGACCTTGCCGCCACGGGGCAATGTCACGGACAGCGGCTCGTCAGTTGCACCGCCATCTTCGATCGCCAGGTTGAATCGTGCCGGCAGTCGCGTTGCCTCTTCGTTCGGGCGCCCGTCCTGCTGGACCAGGATTCGGTACTGTCCGGCAGGGATCCGCATAATCGCGTTTCCATCTGAATCGGTCCGGGCGTGGGTCCAGGGCACAAAAAAGTTGCCTTCGGTCACCAGGACCGCGACATCGGCATCGCCGATCGGATCCCCGGTTTCGTCCTCGGTAACGTTGATGATGAAATCCTGCAAATCGAGGTCACGCAGTTCCAAAGTCGGTTCGATTGCCGTGGCGATGTCGTTGTCGCTGACCAGCAACCAGCGCCGAAAGACAGCCGTACCCTGCCCACGGGGTGGAACGACCAGCAGTTGCGATCCGGCATCCTGCCCGGGATGGGCACCATCGATGCCGACCGGGCCCTGGGTCGCAGACATGTCGGCGCCGGCCAGGCAGCCGATCGAACTGTCCAGTCCAAAGCAACTGGTCTGTCCCAGTCCCTGCTGGACATCCGACAACAGCGGGTAGTACGCATAGTTAACGGAATGCGCATCCCATCCCAGATACTCGACCTTGTTGTATCCGGCCTCGGCAAATCCCAACTGACGGAAACCAACCGGTGGACGTCCACTCTGGATTCCTGTGCCGCCCGCCGTAAACAGATCAGCCTGGCCGGGCACTTCAATCAGGTCACCCATGGCGAGGACAATCTGGCTGTCACCCTGGTTCGCGATTTCGGACTCGATCAGGATTCCCGTGTCATCCGGGCCCAGGATATACCGTGTCCGGATATCAACACCGACAGCCGCCGCAGGGTTGATCCCGCCAAACGGTGCCTGGGGATCGCTGCTGTTGATACTGCCTGCAAATGTCCCGAATGCCGCCGAATTCAGTTGGGCGTCTTCGGCGGTGACCTGGATGACTACGCGGTTGCTGGTTCGTCCGTTTTCGAGAATCTCGATTGACGAAAACTGTCCATACCGGCCCAGGTTGTGCCAGGGCACAATGCGGCCCAGCTGGTCATTTCCCTGTTCAAAATCAGCCCGCCTGACGTCCAGGTCGATCAGGTGACCGGCGTTGATCCGTTCCCGACCGACATCGTCGCGGTCGCCGGTCGCGATAATTGCGCGCAGGTGCTTGTTTTCAAGTACCAGGTCGCCGGTTCGACCCTCGGCGGCGGGGCCACCGATCAGGTCGCCGACGTTTTCAACGACCCGGGCATCGGCCTGGCGGTCAAATGACGAGCCGCCTACAAAACCACCGATACAGCCTGTCAGCAGTAAAGTTGTTGCCCACGCTACGGTATTGACGAGCCAGCTTGATCGCATATTTCTAAGTCCATCCAGGGCTACTGGGCGCGGCCCAGCATCGGCGCTGGTTGCGCACGGTTTTTCAACCCGTTCAGTGTAGTCAAAACGCGACGCAAATCAAAATTCAGTTGTTCGGGGCGATTTCGGCAGGCCGGATCGCGGGTCTACACACTGGCGGCTGTCTGGATGAATGAATTAAGATATGAAACGTGAATGCTGCGAGCGTTTTAGGGGGAATCCTGACCCGGAAAATACATCAATTTGTCCTGAGCGGATCAATTGCCGGCTGCGCGGTTCTTGGCGTTGCCGGTTGCGACGAGACACTGGTGGTTGAGCAGGGAATCGGTTCGACCGTCGTCTCTGCACAGGATCCGGATGTATCGACGATATTGAAACCACGGTTGGTGCTGGTTGCTGACCAGCCCGTGATCGTTTACTACGACGATTCTGCCGGGGCATTATTTGCAGCGTTTCCAACCGAAACATCGTGGGCGACCGAGCGCCTGGGCGGCGGTCCCGACACGCCGGCTGGACGACACCTGGCTGCCGTTGCTGATGGCAACGGAACGATCCACATCGCCTATCGCGACGACGATGCGGGTGATATCCGGTACGTGTCCGGCGGTCGTGGTGACTGGTCCGGGCAGGATCCGCTGCCGGCGGGCGAAGACCGTGGACTTGGCCTGGATATCGCCGTCGACCTGGGCGGCAATCCCTGGATTGCCTATCGCAATGAAACAACCCAGGCCATTGAAGTCGTCTATTTGTCCAATGACGTCTGGCAGATTGAACGCGTTGATTCAGATGGCAATACGGGCCTTTGGCCACGAATTGCAACAGACCTGGGCGGCCGCGCGACCGTTGCCTATCGTAACGGCAGTGACAACAGCGTGCGCCTGGCAACGTTTGAATCGGTTGGCCAGTGGGACCTGCAAACCGTCGAGCAGGCACCGGACGGGGCAATCATCGGTGAATGGACCAGCCTGGCCATGCGCCCGGCGTTCAGCGAGGACCTGACACTGGTATTTCCACGCCTGTTGTATATGTATGACCTGGATTCCACCTATGCGCTGCGCTACTCGCTGGGCGTGACCACGTCAGAGTGGGAGTCCGGATTTGTCGACCCCGCTGTCTTTGGCGGAACGGACAACTGCCTGGCCGTAGCCGGCAATGGCGACCTGTACGTGTCCTACCTGGACAATACAACCCTGGACCTGCGGGTCGCCGTGCGCCGTGGTGGTTCCTGGCGTACGGCAATCGCCGACAGCGATTCTGCCGCCGGGTTCTACAGCAGTTGTGCAATCGACTCGGCCGGCAGTTTCCATATCGCCTATGGAGTGCGCAGCGAAGACAGTGCCACGATCAGGTACAAAGTCCTGCGTGAACTGTAACCGCCCATCGGTTACCCGGCCATGAATTCCGCCCTGTTGCACGGGGACCAGAAACGAGCGGCGCCCGGGTGGCGATCCGGTTTGTCAATGACAATTCCGAACCTGCGGACAGGTACGGCAATAGCGTCTTGTCATCGCCTGGCAGCGCTGTTCGTACTGATGATCAGTTCCGCGTGCGTTGGCAGTGATGTAGATCTGGACGTAACCGCAGATCCGGCAATTGTCGATGCATCGATCGGGATGACGACGATTTCCGTTCGCCTGGCCGGGGGCGCTAACCGGGACAACACCCGCGTGGTTGCGTCCCACGGACGCATTCGCAATATCGAGGTCAGCGGATCAACGTTGACAGCAACACTGGACGGATTGACGGATGCATCGGTCGGGCGGGTTGTGGTCCAGGCACGGTCTGACAACGGCTTTGGCCACACTGCGGTGGACGTACGCCCGGGAGCCGCCCAGGCAATCGTCCTGTCGCCGGCCGAAGATCTTGTCGACGCAGACAATGGCAGCGTTGATATTGGTATTGCCGTCATCGACAAGGCAGGCAACGAAATCGCTGTTGATGACTTGTTGGTGGCAAGCTCCTCCGGACGGCCTGCGGGCGTGATCCAGGGGGCTGACGGGACGTACCGCACCCAGATCAAGGACCTGCGTCGGGTTGCTGACAATCCGGTGGTGGTGACCGTACAAGGCGCGGGATTGTCGGCAGCGACCCAGGTCACCGTACTGGCAGGTGCGGCCGCTGATTATGATTTTGAACTTCCCGACACGCCCATCAAGTCTTCCCAGCCATTTGAAGTGACGTTGAAAAGCCTGGACAAATGGGGGAACCCTCGCGGCGTCTTTGGCGAAGTCGCCTACCTGTCCGCGTATCGGTTGTCAGAGCCGGACATCCGGATTCCTGTGTCCCCATCCAACACAAACCTGTTTGACGGCGGCCAGGTGACGATGACCGTGTCCATTCACGGTTTCGGGCCCGATGTTGTCCTGGTCGCAAGCCCTGGACCAGACCAAAGCATTCGTGGTGAAACGACACCGATGCAGGTCAAAGAGCCAAATGTCGCGTGTGTCCGCATCCAGCCTGCGGGCCTGGAAAGCCGCGTCCAGGACGCCGAGTCGCTGGGACAGGACGGTGGACTGGAACTGGAAGTCGTCGTGTCCGGGCAAAGTTGCGCCAGCATCGAGGCCGATGGCGAAAAATTCAACCAGCGGCTGTACGGGTTCAGCCCGGTCGCGTTTGTGCGCCTTCCGGATGGGTCATTGTGGGGCGATACGCGCAGCATCGAGGCACCAACCGAAAAAGTCGGCGGCATCGAGTTTCGCGAATCGGAAGTTGCCTACTCATTTCGCGTCAGCGGCCTGACCAATACCAACTGGAGCCCGGCCCTCGTGACCGCATCGGTGGCCGGGATGGTCGGCGAAATGGAACTGGAGATCACGCCCGGGCCATGGTTTACGGTGACTTATACGTCGATCCCGGATCAATTCGAAAGTGTGACCGTTGACCTGGGTGCTGTAACGGTGGCGACGGGTATCGGTATCTCGATATTCGCGTCCGACCTGTACGGCAATGTTGTTCCAACCGCCTCGGGTCCGGTCAATTGTAATCTGATTTCGCCGTCCGGGAATGTCGTCGGTACGGTCGACCCCGACGAAACCCTGGATTTCGCGCCGGCGTTAGGGGTCATCAACCAGTATTTTTCGTTGTCCTATACC
>JBFJWU010000303.1:0-4613 GCA_041623475.1 bacterium
ACGATCGCATGGCAAGACGCTATCCCGTTACTCAAGGCGGAAATTAGCAACTTGTTGTCGAACTACCCAACCGCAAAAGACTGGCATATTGGGCTAGAGTTTCCACTTTATCGACTTAGATCCCGCCTCGATGTTGTTATCGTCGCACCCCAATGTTTGATTGTTGTTGAGATGAAAGTCGGGGCGTCGTCCTATTTATCTGCTGACATTAACCAAGCCGAAACGTACGCTTTGGATCTCCGAGATTTCCACTCTGGCTCACACAGCCAGACAATCATCCCAGTTTTATGGGCCACAAACGCCGAACAAGAATTTATCAGCGAACCAATCACGGGCGACGTGGCGCAGGTCCAAAAGGTTGGCTGCGCTGGGCTTGGCCAGGTATTCGCTCTTGCTGAATCGGTAGAATCTACACAACCGCTGAACGGGACGGACTGGAATAATTCCCAATACCGTCCCGTCCCCAATGTCGTCGAGGCCGCGACAAGTATTTTTGCGGGACACGACGTGCGCAGCATCGCCCAGGCCGATGCCGAGAATCTCGAAGAAGCTGCTGCAATGGTCGTAAGCCTAATCAAACAAACACGGGACAACCAGGCGAAGTCGCTCATCTTCCTTACCGGTGTTCCGGGATCGGGCAAGACGCTGGCTGGGCTTCAAGCAGTTCACGACGCTGAGACGACCGGTGCGGACCAAGAAGGCGACATCGTCTATCTGTCAGGGAACACGCCTTTGGTCGTCGTATTGCGCGAAGCGCTGACCGAGGATGAACATTCCCGATTGACGGCAGCTGGAACCCCCAGAACGATGGCCGCAATTCGTCGTGACGTACAAGCCAGAATTCAACACATCAATGATTTCTTGAAAGAATATTTGATTAACGATCAAGGCGACCCGCCACACGAACACGTCATCATTTTTGACGAAGCACAACGCGCTTGGGACCAAAGCCAAGGCGAACGCAAATTCGGCCGCGAAGCTTCCGAGCCTGAATTACTTATAGAACTGATGGGACGGCATTCCGACTGGTCGGCCTGCGTCTGCCTTGTCGGCGGCGGCCAAGAAATCAATTCAGGCGAAGAAGGCATCGAGGGATGGGCGCTCGCACTGCGGCAACTAAACGCGGACGAAGCCAAGAAATGGACCGTCTATGGCGCCGCAGATGTGTTTAGCGGCGGACCGACCACAAATGGGCAAACACTGGGGGAAATCCCAACCGCATTCCAGGTACTGGATCAATTGCAACTTAGAAATTCAATGCGAACTTTTCGGACCACGCGCACCAGTGATTGGGTCCGTGCCGTTGTCAACGGTAATCACACGTCCGCGTCAGAGTTCGCAAGGGAACTACGCAACTACGAAATCCACGTTACGCGCTCGCTAGATTCGGCCAAGGAATGGCTGTTGGGCGTTGCACGCGGGGACAGGAGATGCGGCCTGGTCGCCAGTTCGGGCGCAAGCCGCCATCTGGCGTACGGTCTGGGGGTACAACTGACGGCCATGGACGACAAAAAGATCGCCCATTGGTATCTACGACCTCGCGGCGACATCCGTTCATCGTTTGCGTTGGAGATCCCCGCCAATGAATACGCGTGCCAGGGTTTGGAGCTAGACTTTGTCGGTGTCTGTTGGGGAGGGGATCTGCGATGGGACGCTAATCAGGGCAAGTGGGGTCACTTCCAATTACGGGGACCAAGTTGGAACAACGTAAATAGCGACACGAAACGACAATTCATAACAAATAAGTACCGGGTGCTCCTGTCGCGGGCTCGAGAAGGAATGGTCATTTACGTCCCACTGGGGGACCCGCAGGATTCGACCCGACTGCCAGAGTTCTATGATCCAACGTTTAAGTTTTTGATCGACGCGGGCGCAACAGAGTTATAGCCTGTGAGACACCCTGATACTTGTCAGCGAAATTCCTCGTCGAGCCTGCGCCTCAGCGTGGCGACAGACCCGATCCGATTTAGGACAAATGTTTAGATACCCTCGGTTTGACCACCGAAAATTGAACTGGCTTTAGTGATTTCGCGACCAAAGAGTTGAAAACCAAGGGATTGGGCGCTGGCCGATCCAATTTGACTGCGCAGTCGCGACAGCGATTCTTGTCGTGGGAACGAGGGGAACTGCCGGCACCCCTATGCGAGGATCACCAAGAGGACGCCTCCTAAATCCAAAAAATATTGAACTAGAATCAACCGTTGACCAGAAAGTGGTCCATTTCGACCTTTGTTGACCGTTTTTGGCAGAACGGCCCCGTCCGTCGGGGCATTGTCAGCCTGCCGCCGTGCGCGTGACGTGCCGCAGGCCGGCACAATCGTGGTAATTGTATTCGAGCAAATTCTGCCATTTCTGCTTCACTGTCGGCCCGCACCTTTGATACTCACCATCCATCCGTTTCAGCGATGCCCGCACGTCTCGCAACCAGTCGCCGGCCTGTCCCTTGGCCAGGAAATCGGGAACCTCATACTCTGTCAATTCAAAATAGCGCTCCAACTTGTTGACCTCTGGCTTTACCCCACATTGCGCCTCCGCCCAGCTTTCGCACATCTCAATTACATTGCGGTACCGTTTTTCAAATGCGGCAAGATCTTTCCCATCCAGGCCCGAAAACTCGCGTATTGCGTCAACTTCGTGCCGCGACCAGGCAACGATGTAACGGTCTTCCTGGACGGCCTGCCGGGTCAGCCGGGGTACCAGGTCCTCCAGTGCCATTGACGACAGCACCGATCCGTCCTGCGCCAGAGTGCAGTTGAACAATTGTTCGAATACCGTTTGGCAGAAGGTCTCCTGGCCTCTTTCGATGCACAGAACACCCATAAAGGTTGGCAGCCAGCCCTTAGTGCCCTCAAAGTCAATGTAGATTGCCCGTTCGGCCTGTTCGGCCGTCAGGGCCTGTTTGAACTTCTTCTCCCGTTTCCGCCTTCTTGTCTTTTTCGACTTTTTCGCCTGGGTATTCAACGATTGACCTCCTTACGATGTGCATCCTTCTGATATCCGTCTTCGAAACAGTACGCAACGCCCAGTGGCCCCGTAGCCACCCTGGGCCTGTTCATCACTTCCTCCGCAAATTCCAGCAGTTTTTCGTGCACACGTCCAGAACAGCAGAACGTCAAGTAGGTGCATAAATATTCGGACACGACGGGATACTCAACCCCCGTTTTTCCGTCTCTCTGCAGAAAGTTCACCTGCTGGGCCCCATGATCATCAACCTGAACTTTAGCAGTGACTTTGTCGTTGGCGACACTTCGCTGATCTGTGCAGGTCACCCTGATCCGGTCGTAATCGCTCAAAACCGGATACCGAACGGGCCGTCCGAGTTCGTGGACCATCGGCGTCCACCTGAACCCCTGTGCCAACAACGCGTCCCTCCTGTGCCGTGGCAATTTCCGCCAGTAGATCTGTTGCTTTCGATCCCAAAGGACCAGACCCCGATCAGCCCACCAGCCGGGGACATCGGTCTCGGGATGCGTCTCGCGAAACTTCAGAAACTTGCCAAACCATCGATCCCAATGTGGATTCAGGTCAAAGCCGATTTCGGCCAGACGCTGAAGCTTGTGGGGATGAATGGACAGATACGGGCTCAAATGTGTCTGCACGAACTTCCCGAGCACTGAATCATCATCCGGATCATAGTCAAATTCGCCGGATCCTCGTTCGGCAATCAACGTCGCCAGTTCTTCCAGGTTCGCTGTGAATCCTGGATCAAGATCGAATCCGGTTGAAAGAACGCGACTGGCTCTGATGACCTCGCGCAATCCGGACTGCGTCAGGTCCGGCCTCCGGTATGACGACTGACGCCGTACGGCTGAATACTCATTACGGGGCGTTTGCTCCCAGAATCTGTATATCCGGGTTTCGCTCTCCAGCCAGGTTTTTGTATCACAGTCCAGTACATCGGCGACCCCGTCGGACCCGGCTTTTTCCAGGCCCGCCCGGAATCTTTCAAACAACATGTCCCAATCTGTAGCCGACGGTTGCAGGTCAAACCCGGCGTCCAACAGATCAGTCAACTGCCAGGGCTCCAGTCCCCATCCTGAAAATCGCACCCGCTGATGATCTGCCCATCGTGCGGCCTGGTCCAGATCGGTCATCCCACCATCCGTCGGCGCGATGTCCTGCGTTCCGGCCTGGTCAGCAAGCACCATGAACTTCTGTAGCCACGCCTTCCACGACCGTTCTTCGGCATCCCATTCAAAACCCGCCTGCTCAAGTTGCTCGCGACGTTCGTCAGCAAGCATGCCCCATTTGAACAACTGTCTCTGCCTGCTGGCCCAGTCCCTTAGCTGCCCCAGCCCGGCTGACCTCTTGAATCTCGGACCCGGCTGTACCACGATGTGCCCAGCCACATCTGCGTGACCGTGTTCCCTGATAAACAGGGACATCTGTTCCAGGCAGGATAGCCAGTCCTCGGTTTCCGGATCCAGGTCGCAGCCAATTTGCCGAAGCCGGCGAGCCTGTGCGGGACTGACTTGCCCGTTCTCAAATGCCTCCCTGAGCACTTCAATGTGGTTGATCAGGGACGCAAACTCCGACTCCGCATTCTCGTCGATTTCAAGACTGCCGTGACGGTTCTTGAAATCAGTCAATAACCCGATGTAGAAATCCAGGAA
>JBFJWU010000304.1:0-4577 GCA_041623475.1 bacterium
CGGATATTATACGCAGGCGCCTTCCGGCGGGCAGAGCTTCAACATCAATTACAAGTGGCACGACGGCATCAAAGACCCCGGTGATTTCTTTTTTGCTGCCACCGGCACGCTGGGCGGACAGGTGAACAAGGCGTCCGTTACCGCCGCGCCATCGCACACGCACCCTGGACCGCCCCCAGCATCGCCGCGCTCATGACATCCCGGTACCCTGGCGAATTCGGCTTCCGGCATCACCGTGACCCGGTTGCATTACCCGATGACGCAACGACGATGGCGGAAATCCTTGCAGATGCCGGATATTCGACCCGTGCGATTGTTTCCCATATCTATGCGGGGAGCCTGGTCGGACTGGACCAGGGATTTGATTCGATTGACGAAACCCACGCCCGTGGACACGATTATGTTTCGTCGCCGCATCTGGTCCAGGCCGCTGCCGGGATCTTGTCGAGCACGGACGCGGACCCGTTATTCCTGTATGTCCACTGGTTCGACCCGCATTACACGTACATCGGGCACCGGGAATTCACCTACCCGTCCGACTACGATGGCGCCATCACAGATGTCCTGACACAGGACTCCCTGCTTGCTGTTGTTGACCAGTTAACCGACGACGACCTGCAGCAGGTTCGCCGGATTTACGACTCGGAAATCGCCCTGACGGATCAGTACATCGGAGCGCTGATCGATCACTTGAAATCATCGGGACGCTACGATGATGCGCTCGTGATCGTCGTCGCCGATCACGGCGAGGAATTCAACGACCACGGTCGCGGTTGGATCGGACATTCGACATCGGTCGAACCCGCCCAGATTCATGTACCGCTTGTCATCAAATATCCCGGCAATGTGCACGCCGGAGAGTCGTACGATGAATGGGTCGGACTTGTGGACGTGTTGCCAACGGTCCTTGAGCAGGCCGGGGTCCGACCCGCGGACCTGAAATCGTTCCGGGGCGCATCGTTGCTGCCCGCCGGCCGGCACGCCGCGCCGGTATTTGCCGAGGTTTACACCGAGTCCGAGCACTTCCAGGCGGCGATAACTGGCGGCTTCCAAATGATCCTCGACCGGCGGCGGAATGCACGCAGCTACAGGGACCTGGCAAGGGACCCGACCGGCCGAACAGAAGGTCTGCGGGACGGCAGCGGAACCTACAATCTGCTGCTCCAGCAATTGAAAAACTTTGACAGCCAGATTGAAGATGCGGCACCCGCTGGACGCCGGCGGTCAGTCAACCTTTCGCCTGCCGAGGCATTGAAACTAAAATCCCTCGGCTACCTGCAATAAAAAAGGCCCGCCGAAACCGGCGGGCCTGATCTTGTTCCGCAATTTGGCAAATCGCCTGTTACAGGTCTTTGATCTCGGTAACCAGGTCCTGGATCGCTTTCTTGCCGTCGCCGAAAAACATCAGCGAATTGTCCAGTGCAAACAACGGGTTGGGGATACCGGCAAACCCGGGACTCAGGCTTCGTTTGATGACGACCACCGTTCGGCATTTGTCGACGTCAATGATCGGCATCCCGGCAATCGGGCTGTCCTGTTTGCGGGCATCCGGATTGACAACGTCATTGGCACCCAGGACGATTGCGACATCGACGGTTTCCAGCGACGGGTTGATGTGATCCATTTCCACCAGCCGGTCATAGGGAATGTCGACCTCGGCCAGCAATACGTTCATGTGGCCCGGCATCCGTCCGGCAACCGGGTGGATCGCAAATTCTACGGTCGCACCGCGGTCTTCCATCAGGTTGAAAAAGTCGCGGACGGCGTGCTGCGCCTGGGCAACGGCCATACCGTAACCGGGCACGATACAGACACGTTCCGCGTCTTCCAGGAGCATGGCGACCTCGGCCGCGCTGGTCGATTTGATCTTGCCCTCGTAGACCTCGTCCGCGGTCGCACCCGCTGCCGACGCGTCAATCTTGCCAAACAGGACATTCACCAGCGACCGGTTCATGGCCTTGCACATGATATTGGTCAGAATCAGGCCACTGGCACCAACCAGCGAACCGGAGATAATCAACACCGTGTTATTCAGGACGAACCCGGTCGCCGCCGCTGCCAGGCCCGAATAACTGTTCAGCAGCGCCACAACGACGGGCATATCCGCCCCGCCAATCGGCATGACCAGCGTGATGCCCAGAATACTGGCCAGCCCCGCCAGCGCCCAGAACGCCATCGGATCGGCAGGATTTTGCACGACCTTAATGGCCAGGACAATCGCGCCAATAAACATCAGGGCGTTAATTGCCCGCTGCCCCGGCAATGCAAACGGATTCTTGAATCCCTTGATTTCCTGGAGTTTTGCAAACGCCACCAGGCTGCCCAGCAGCGTGATGCCACCAATCACCGCTGAGGCAGAGATCGCGATCAATTCCTGGACACCCACCAGACTGCTGCTGCCGCCCATCAGGGTGACACCGCCAACCAGAACCGATGCCGCGCCGCCAAAGCCGTTAAACACAGCCACAAGCTGAGGCATTTCGGTCATTTCGACCCAGCGGCTCAGGAACAGTCCGACCAGGCCACCGGCGACCAGGCCGGCAATAACGATCTCCAGCCCGTTACCAACAATCTGTGGCACGGTAACCGAAACCGCCAGCAGCATTGCGATGGCGCTTTCCATGTTGCCGCGGACAGCGGTCCGGGGATGGGTCAGGCCCTTGATCCCGCGAATAAACAGGACACTGGCAACCAGATACGCGATATTAATCCAAATCGGGTTCATGGCGATCAGTCCTTTTTCCGGAACATGCTGAGCATGCGGTGGGTCACCAGATAGCCGCCAACGACGTTAATCATCGCCAGGGCCACCGCCAGGAAACAAAGGACCTTGGTCACCGTGGTACTGACCAGCCCGGCAGACACAATGGCCCCGACCAGCGTAATCCCCGAAATCGCATTGGACCCGCTCATCAATGGAGTGTGCAACGTCGGCGGGACCTTGGTAATAATCTCGACACCGACGAAGATCGCCAGCACAAATATTGTCAATAACAGTACAAGTTCCATCAGCTGTCCCCCTCGGGCGCGGCTTCGTCGGCGGCGTCCCCGTCATCAGCGGCCTCGTCTGCCGCCGGCTGTGCTGCCGGTTCCAACCCCAGCTGGTCCCGGACCATCGGGTGCAACACTTCGCCCCCTTTGCCGACCAGTGTCCCGGCCGTAATTTCATCATCCATATCGATCTTCAGCTTGCCCTCGTCGATCAGGTGCTTGAGCAGCGTCACCATGTTCTTGGAATACATCTGGCTGGCGTGCACCGCGACCGTCGTTGCCAGATTGTCCGGCCCCAGGATCGTAACGCCGTCGGCATCGACGACCTCGCCCAGTTTGGTCAACTCGCAATTACCGCCACGTTCGGCTGCCAGGTCAATGATCACACTGCCCGGGGCCATTCGCTTGACCATATCTGCGGTGACAATCACCGGTGACTTGCGCCCCGGGATCGCCGCCGTTGTAATTACGGCATTGCTCTCGGCCACGACCTCGGCCATCAGCTCCTGCTGCTGGCGGATCTGATCCTCGGTCTGTTCCCTGGCATATCCGCCCGCATCTTCGGCGCCTTCGGTGTCGATTTCCAGCTCGACAAACTTGCCGCCCAGTGATTCGACCTGTTCCTTGACGGCCGGCCGTACGTCATACGCACTGACAATCGCACCCAGCCGTTTGGCCGTCGCAATCGCCTGCAGGCCGGCAACACCGGCACCGACAACCAGGACCCTGGCAGGCTTGATTGTGCCGGCAGCCGTCATCATCATCGGGAACATCCGGGGCAGCTGGTCTGCGGCCATCAGTACCGCCTTGTACCCGGCGATTGATGCCATCGAGCTGAGGACGTCCATGCTCTGGGCACGGGTAATACGGGGAATCAGCTCCATCGCGAATACGGTCGCACCCGATTCTGCCAGCGGCTTCATCTGTTCGGCCAGGAACAGCGGCTCCATCATGGCGAATACGGTCTTGTCCGCATTCAGCAATGCCGGATCGCTGTCACACGATTCCGGTGACGCACCGGCCAGGCGCACGGCCACAATAATGTCGGCCTGGCCAAAGACCTCTTCGCGGCTGTTGACAATGGTTGCGCCGGCAGACTGGTAATCCTGGTCGCTGTGGCCGGATGCGACACCGGCACCAGACTGGACAAGGATCGATGCGCCGACCTTTTCCAGGTCACGGACTGCGTCCGGGATCAGGGCAACGCGGTTTTCACCGGCATAGACTTCTTTGGGAACACCTATTTTCATGATTCTTTACAGATTTTTCCCTTGGGGAGTTAACAGAAAAGTCAAAATTGTTCGGAAACCCGTCCCTGTGTGCCGTCGGCAACGCGCATCCCACGCGACGCGCGCCAGGTGCCGGGTTGATTGGATTGTAGCAAAATCGACACATTGCGTCGAACAGAATGCCGGATTAGAACAACTGTTTTAACAGCACCCGGGAGATCTGGCCGCTACAATGTCAGGGTTCCACGACCCGGCAACAGAAAGGACATTGCAGTGGGCAACGAGCAGGTTCGAATCGCAATCATAGGTGCAAACGGTTATACCGGTGCCGAATTATTGCGTCTGCTGCCGGCCCAC
>JBFJWU010000305.1:0-4544 GCA_041623475.1 bacterium
CCTGGGCTCGCGGGCCAACAAAGCGGCGATTATCTGGGAGGGCGAGCCCGGCGATACGCGGACACTGACGTTCCGCGAACTGCACCTGGAAGTCCAGCGGTTTGCGGCCGCCCTGCAGGGCCTGGGGGTCCAGGCCGGGGACCGGATTGCGATCTATATGCCGATGGTGCCCGAGGCCGCTATTGCCATGCTGGCGTGTGCGCGGATCGGTGCCGTGCATTCGGTTGTCTTTGCCGGGTTCAGCGCCAATTCGCTGCGGGACCGGATCCAGGATGCCGGGGCCAAGGTGGTCCTGACCGCTGACGGTGTCTGGCGGCGGGGCAGTGTGCTGCCGCTCAAGCCCCAGGTGGACGAGGCCGTTGACCAGTGCCCCACCGTCGAACACGTTGTGGTCCTGCGCCGCTGCGACAACGATGTTGCGTTTAATGATCAGCGGGATCACGAATGGGCCGACCTGGTTGCCGCTGCCGCCATCGAATGCCCGCCAGCGCAGCTGGATGCCGAGCATCCGTTGTTCATCCTGTATACATCCGGGACCACCGGCAAGCCCAAGGGCGTGCTGCACACCACCGGCGGCTATATGGTGGGCACCTACCTGACCAGTCGCGAAGTGTTTGACCTGCGCGATGATGACCTGTTCTGGTGCACGGCGGACGTGGGCTGGGTGACGGGCCACAGTTATATCGTCTATGGGCCGTTGTTAAACGGGGCAACGATCTTTATGTACGAGGGCGCGCCCAATTTCCCCGAGGTCGACCGCTTCTGGGATATCGTCGAGCGCTGGAAGGTATCGGTGTTCTATACCGCGCCGACGGCGATCCGGGCGTTTATGAAGTGGGGCGACGACTGGGTCAAGAAACACGACCTGTCCAGCCTGCGGCTGCTGGGGTCGGTGGGTGAGCCGATCAATCCCGAAGCCTGGCTGTGGTACCACCGCACCATCGGCCAGGATAACTGCCCGATCGTTGATACGTGGTGGCAGACGGAAACCGGCGGGATCATGCTGACAACGCTGCCGGGCGCGCACAAGATGCGACCGGGGTACGCGGGGTTGCCGTTTTACGGCGTTGACCCGGCGATTGTTGACGGGGATGGCAACGAGGTCGAGGATGGTACCGGCGGCCTGCTGGTGATCCGGCGTCCGTGGCCGTCCATGCTGCGGACCGTCTATGGCGATGACGAACGATACAAACAGACATACTGGGAGAAATTCGGCGACAAGTACTTTGCCGGGGACGGTGCGGTGCGCAAGGTCGGTGACCGGTATTTCGAGGTCATGGGCCGGATCGACGATGTCCTGAATGTGTCCGGCCACCGGCTGGGCACCATGGAAATCGAAAGCGCCCTGGTCAGCCACCCGGCGGTGGCCGAGGCCGCCGTTGTCGGTCGACCCGATGACCTCAAGGGCGAGGCGGTCGTGTCGTTTGTCAGCCTGGAGGGTGGCCGCGAAGGGTCTGCCGAACTGGCGGCCGACCTGAAGAAACACGTCGCCGACGAGATCGGGGCCATTGCCCGACCCGAGGAAATCCGCTTTTCCGACGTCCTGCCCAAGACCCGGTCCGGCAAGATCATGCGTCGCCTGCTGCGCAAGATTGCTGCCGGCGATACGGACCTGGGCGACACCACGACGCTGGAAGACCCGTCGGTCGTTGAAAAACTGCAAGGGCAGGGGCACTGACCGCCCGGCACCGCGCAGGCGTGGCGTGACCCTCCGACAGATGCCCTGTTTTGGCTGACCGCCCGCGCCCGGCGCGTCAAAAATGGCGGCTGGCGCTGTCAGCGGCCGCGATCACGCTGCTGGTCGGGCTGGTTGCCGGCGAGCTGGCGTTCCGGCAGATGGCAACGCGGGACCTGGATGGCAATTACCGTTTCCGTTCGCAGATTGTCCACTATCAACATCCGGGTATCCGCGAACTGCAGCAGGCCGTTGATCGTTACCAGGCCATGGCCGGACGACGCATTTACGAGTATCACCCGGCCCTGGGCTGGCATCCTGCCGCAGGATCCCGGTCCCAGTCTGGCATTGAATATCGCCATAATGCTGCCGGCATTCGTGGTGCGACGACACCGACGGACACCTGTCCGCAGCCGGGTCGGCTGCGGATCGCCCTGTTTGGCGATTCGTTTACCTATGGCAGCGATGCCGAGTACCGCGATACATGGGCTGACCGCCTGGCGTCCCGCCTGAATGATGCCGGTATCGCCGCCGAGGTCCTGAACTTTGGCTTTGGGGCCTACGGTATGGACCAGGCGTACCTGCGGTGGCTGTTGCAGGGACAGCGTTACCAGCCGGACCTGGTGATTTTCGGCCTGCAAATGGTCGATGTTTTTCGACACGTCTACCTGTTGCCCCCGGTGTTTTCCGGCGTCTATGTGCCGTTTGCCAAGCCGCGGTTTGTGCTGGATGCCGATGACGAACTGACGATCATCGGTGTCCCGACCCCGGAACCGGGCCAATTGGTCCGCTTGATCGAGGATCCTGGCAGTTGGGGCTTTGCCGAACATGAGTTCTTCTGGCACTCGGACCTGTTCCGGGCCCCGGATGCCATTGGCTGGTGGCAGTTGGGCAGCGCGCTGTGGAAAATCGCCCACCGGCGCGGCGACATGAGCCGTTTCTATGATCCGGGTGGCGAACCGGCCCGAATCACCCGGGCGATTGTTGAACGGTTCCGGGACAGTGTGGCGGCCTCGGGGGCCGGATTCCTGGCTGTCCACCTGCCAAGCCGCGAGGAAATCGGCCAGGGTGAACGGGGCGGGGCCCTGGATTACCAGCCGCTCCTGGACCAACTGGCCGACATCGTACCGGTTGTGCCGACCCTGCCGGCCATGATCCGGACCGCCGGACCGCAATCGGTCCCGGCGCTGTTTTCAGAACACGGCAGCGGTACCCACTATGGCCCGGCTGGTCATCAGGTTGTCGCCCAGCAAGTCACTGAATTCCTGCTGGACAAGCGCGACATGGTGGCGCTGGCGTCACGTCGCCACTGCCCCTGACGGCTCCGGGCCTGGATCGGGACACAAAAAAGGCTGCCCTCGAAACCGAAGGCAGCCTGCCATAAAACAAATAATGTGTGGGCGATCAGCCCGTCGCGTTGTCGAACAACTGCTTTAGCTGGGGCTTGGGCACCGCGCCGACGATCTGGTCGACGGCCTCGCCGTTTTTGAACATGATCAGCATGGGGATGCCGCGAACGCCGTACTGGCCCGGGGTTCCCGGATTGTCGTCAACATTGACCTTTGCGACCGTCACCTGGCCGTCATATTCGTCGGCCAGCTCCTCCAGCACGGGGGCGATGGCGCGGCAGGGACCGCACCAAGGCGCCCAGAAATCGACAACTACGGGTGTGTCGCTCTGCAGTACCTGGTCGTTAAAGTCCTGATCGGTGACGTTGATGATCTTGCCTGCCATGGCATCCTCCTGAAGGATCCGCGATTACATATTCAATAAACTTAATATATTCTAGCCGATTTAACGGCCTGCTGCCACGGGCATTTGCTGTGCTACAATGGCTTCCTATCAAAGGACTTTTATGCCATGCGCCGTGCCGTGTGGCGGTTCTGGCTGGCAGGCCGATGGTGGCGACAACCGGACAGAACGATCATTAGAATCCCATGAAAACAATGGATCTGACAATTTTTAAGACAATGTTCACTGATCTGGAGCGGAAGCAGGATGAAGGAAAATCTTATCCTAGTGCATACCATTCCGTTCGAGACAAGGGTCGCATTGATCGAGGATGGACGACTTGCAGAACTTTTCCTGGAAACCGAAGATGAGCGGCCGCTTGTTGGCAATATTATCAAAGGCCGTGTTTCCAGGGTCCTTCCCGGCATGCAGGCAGCCTTTGTCGACATCGGACTGGAAAAGGCCGGATTTCTATATGTCGGGGACATCGCCCAGGGCGAACTGAACGACGTCGACGACGGCGACGAGCGACCCGCAAGGACCGGGAAAATCCAGGATGTGATTCGCGAAGGCGAGGAAATCCTGGTGCAAATCACCAAGGCACCAATCGGTACCAAAGGTGCCCGACTGACCAATTACCTGACCCTGCCGGGCCGGCACCTGGTGCTGAGCCCGGACCAGAAGCGGGTCGGGATCAGCCGCAAGGTCCGGTTTGCCAAGGAACGTAACCGGTTGCGCAGTATCCTGCGCGACATTGCACCCGATGACATGGGCCTGATCGGCCGGACCGTCGCCGAAGGGCGCAGCAAAGAAGAACTGGTCGCCGACCGGGACTATCTGCTGCGGTTGTGGAATACGGTCCAGCGCCGGGCCAAGAAACACCGGGCACCGGCAACCCTGTACAACGAACTGACAATGCCGTTGCGCATTATCCGTGACGTCATGAGTGAACGTTACGAGAAAATCCTGGTCGATGACCCCGAAGAACTGGACCGGATCCAGAAGTTCCTGGAATCGGCGGTTCCCAAGCGCGCCGGTGATGCCAAGCTGTATGACGGCAAAAAACCGATGCCCGAGGTCTACGGGGTTGTCCAGCAGATGCAGGATGCCCTGAAACCCGTCGCCCAGCTGCCCAGCG
>JBFJWU010000306.1:0-4534 GCA_041623475.1 bacterium
ACCACCGGCAGCCCCAAGGGTGCCACCCTGTCCCATTACAACATTCTTAACAACGCCTACCAGGCGGCGTATGGCCTGGGCCTGACTCATGAGGATCGGTTCTGTATTCCGTTGCCGCTTTATCATTGCGCCGGAATGGTACTGGGTACCTTGTCCTGTGCTTCCATCGGTTGCACGGCGGTGCTTCCTAATGACGCCTTTGACCCGGAACTGACGCTCAGCACGATTTCTGCAGAGCAGTGCACGGCCCTGAGCGGCGTTCCAACGATGTTCATTGCCCAACTGGAGCATCCCGAATTCGACACGTTTGACCTGGCCACCCTGCGGACCGGATTTATCGGCGGCGCGCCCTGCCCCGTGGACCTGATGCACCGCATTGTCAATGACATGAATATGCGGGACATCATGATTTTGTACGGCCAGACAGAAACAAGCCCCGTCAACCATCTGCCGCCACCTGGCGACCAGAGCGAAAAACGCCTGACGACAATTGGGAAAGTTGCGCCCAACCTGGAGATTAAGATCGTCGACAGCGATGGCAACATCGTCCAACGGGGCCAGGTTGGCGAACTTTGCTGCCGCGGCTACGCGGTCATGCTGGGCTACTGGGACGACGAGGTCCGGACACGGGAAGCCATCGACCCCGACGGATGGATGCATTCGGGGGATACCGCCGTCATGGATGACGGGGGCTATGTGCAAATCGTGGGACGTATCAAGGACATGATTATCCGCGGCGGCGAAAACATCTATCCACGGGAAATCGAGGAACTGCTGTACACCCACCCAGGCATCCAGGAAGCCCAGGTTTTCGGAATTCCTGATCCCCGCCTGGGCGAACGGGTTTGTGCGTGGGTCCAGTTGCGCGACGGCTCGACGCTGGCGGCCGAAGACGTAAAGGTGTTCTGTGCAGACAAACTTGCCCACTTCAAAGTCCCGGAAGTCGTCAAGTTTGTCAGCGAGTTCCCGATGACAGTTACCGGAAAAATCCAGAAATTCAAAATGACCGAAGCAATGGTCGCAGAGGGAGGAACCTGATATGGCACAGACAGCCAGGAAACAGACAAAACTGGAAGCGGTGGACAAGAAAAAACTCCGAGAAGCGTTTGAGGCACAACGAACTGCGTTCCTGGAGAACCCGGATCCGTCGTTGCGCGAGCGACGGGCCGACCTGGCAACGCTGAAACGAATGCTGTCGGAAAACCGCGAAACCATCATCGAGGCCATCAACCAGGACTTCGGCAATCGTTCCTGGCACGAAAGCACATTTGCCGAATTCCTGGCGGTTTTCGGACAGATTGACTTTTTGTCCAAGAACCTGAAAGACTGGATCAAACCGCAGCCACGCCACGTGGACCGGTCATTGTTCGGCATCGCGAAAAACTACGTCAAACCGCAACCCCTTGGCGTTGTTGGAATCATCGTGCCGTGGAATTTCCCGATCAACCTGTCCTTTATCCCGATTGCAACGGCATTTGCAGCCGGCAATCGGGCGATGGTGAAGATGTCCGAGAACTCGCCGGCCCTGGCGAAACTGCTGGTCCAGTTACGCCCCCGCTATTTTGCAAAAGAAAAGCTGACATTCTTTGAAGAAACAGGTGGCGTCGGCATCGAGTTCTCGAAGATCCCGTTTGACCTGATCCTGTTTACCGGCTCGCCTGAAACCGGCAAAGCCGTCATGGCCTCGGCAGCCCGGAACCTGACGCCGGTCATCCTGGAATTGGGCGGTAAATGCCCGGCCATTGTCGATCGCGATTTTCCTGTTGAAAAGGCAGCAGAGCGGATCATGTATGCCAAACAGATGAACGCTGGACAGGTCTGCCTGAACGTCGACTATGCCTTCATTCACGAAAGCAGGAAACAGGCGTTCATCGACCAGGCAACGGCCGCGGCACAAAAACTTGTCCCCGATATCGACAGCAGCGACTACACGTCGATCATTGACGACAAGTCCTTTCAGCGGCTGCAGGGAACCCTTGAAGACGCCAGGAAAAAAGGCGCCAAGGTCATCCAATGCCATCAACAGGATCCCAACGCAGCGGATCGGAAGATGCCGATCTTTATCGTGACAGACACAACCCCTGATATGGAAATTCGTAACCGGGAAATCTTCGGGCCGATACTGATGTTGCTGACCTATCGCAACGATGACGAAGTCAAGGCGTTCATCAACTCAGGTGACCGCCCCCTGGCCCTGTATGTCTTCTCCCACGACAAGAAGCTTGCCGACGACTATCTGTCCAGCACGATGTCAGGTGGTGCCTGTATCAACGAAACCATGTTCCACGCATTTCAGGACGACATGCCCTTTGGCGGTGTCGGCAACAGCGGCATGGGGCATTACCATGGCCGCGAGGGGTTCGATTCTTTCTCCAAGCTGCGACCGGTCTTCCACCAGGCAAAGGTTAATGCCGCCAGCCTGCTTAACCCGCCATATGGCGAGGCGATCACCAGAGCATATTCGCTGCTGGCAAAACTCAAAGGCTGATCCGGGCGCTCTGGCAGCCGCAGAATCGCCGCCGACAGGCTGGGACAGCCCAGCCGGATGATCCGGCTAGTATGGACCAGGGGAATACTGTCAATCGGCTGTGTGTCCGTTGGCGACAACCAGATGCAAGGGGGTACCCGTTGTTTGAAAACTGCGAAACAATCGATGTCCGGATCGACGGTCCGGTTGCCTGGCTGACCCTTAACCGTCCAGAGGCCCTGAATGCGTGCAACAGCACGATGGCCAGGGAGCTGACCGCTTTCTTCGGCGCGATGCGGCACAAGCCTGACACCAGGATCATCGTGATCAAAGGTGCAGGCCGCGGGTTCTGCGCCGGACTGGACATCAAGGAGCTCCAGGCAGGCGGTGGGATATCCAATCCGGTCGCGGGAATGGAAGTCCAGCAACTGTACGCCGGGATTATCCTGGAAATGAAGCGTTGCCCCCAGCCGATCATCGCCCTGGTACACGGCCCGGCCAGCGGACTGGGGATGGCCATGGTTCTGGCAGCCGACATCCGGTATGGCGCGCCGGATGCGCGGATGAATGCGGCCTTCATTCGTATCGGCCTGACCGCCTGTGACGTTGGGGTCAGCTACCTGTTGCCCAAGCTGGTCGGCAGTTCGCTGGCATCCGAATTAATGCTGACCGGCCGTTTTCTGGATGCCGAACGCGGCCTGGCGGCGGGCCTGTTTTCGGAAGTGGTTCCCCGGGACGAACTGGACAGCAAGGCCCGGGCAATTGCCAATGAAATGCTGCGGACAACGCCAATGGGACTGCGACTGACCAAGGAGTGCATCAATGCCAACCTGTCCGCACCGGGGTTGGAGCACGCCATCATGATGGAAAACCGCCAGCAAATCCTGGCGGCCCAGACCAGTGATTTTGCCGAAGCGATTCGCTCATTTGTGACGAAAACCGAACCCGATTACCAGGACCGGTGATGACCGCAGCGCACAGATCCGGATGGCCTGCAGCCGCCAGTAAAAATTGCCGACAATGACAGCGATCCCCGACCTGGACCCCGAACTGGTTGCACCGCTGCAGAAGTTCGAAGCATTGACCGGCGGAGGTCTGGACCTGGCAGATCTGCCTGCAGCCCGGGCAATGTCGGCCGCCTTGACTGCCGCCAGGGCCCAGCGGACACCACCGGTCAAAGGCATCCGGGCCGAAGACCATTCGGCCCCCGGTGTCGCCGGCGGAACTGACGTTCCGGTCCGCGTTTACCGGCCAGAGACCGCCCTGGCACCGCAACCCGCGCTGCTGTGGATCCACGGCGGCGGATTTGTAATGGGCAGCGTCGACGGCGACGACTACTTTGCGCGCAAACTCAGCAGGGACGCGTCCACTGTTGTTGTATCCGTGGATTATCGGCTTGCGCCGGAACATCCATTCCCCGCGCCGCTCGATGATTGCTATTCGGCGCTGCTCTGGACGTCCCAACATGCCCCTGACCTGCAGATCGACGCAGGACGCCTGGCCGTCGGCGGCGCCAGTGCCGGTGGCGGACTGGCAGCCGGGCTGGCATTGCAGGCCCGGGACCTGAATCAGGTTGCGATCGCGTTCCAGTTGCTGATCTTTCCGATGCTTGATGACCGGAATGTCGCGCCAGCCAGCCCGTCACAACCTGACACCGCGATTTGGAGCAGATCCAACAACCTGCACGGATGGCAGGCCTACCTGGGTGACCAGTTCGGCAGCGACACCATCCCCGCCTATGCGGCCCCGGCCCGGGCCACCGACCTGGCAGGCCTGCCACCGGCGTTTATTCCGGTGGGCGACCAGGACCTGTTTCTGGAAGAAAACCGACGCTATGCCGATCGACTTGTCGAAGCCGGGGTCGCCGCCAAACTGGCTGTGTACCGTGGCGGCTACCACGGATTCAGTACGTTTGCCCCGAAAGCCGCTATTTCCCGCCGTTTCGACGCAGATATAGTGGCCGCTCTGCGCAATGCGTTTGGGCATTGATGGACTGGTGGGTTATCGCAATTCCGTTTGTCAGTGGCGGCGTCGGCTGGCTGACGAACGCCCTGGCCGTGCTGATGC
>JBFJWU010000307.1:0-4534 GCA_041623475.1 bacterium
ACCGGAATCATCGGTGGCGGGGCAACACCGGAAACGGAGCGGACGTCAGTCCTGAATTTCGAGTACGAGAATGGCGCAATAGGTGTGCTGGCGTACTCCTGGGAAACACCGACACCGTTGCACGGATTGCGGATTTCGCGGATTTTCGGCGACGCAGGTTCAGTTGTCTTTGAATCGAACGGCCTGTTCGTCCTTCTTCTGGGGAATAAAAAGCGATTGTATTTTCCCGGAATCCGGGATATCAACGGCTACCAGGCAATGTTTGCTGACTTTCTGTCGTCATTGTCGAGCGGAAACGAACCGGCATTTACGGCGCAAAAAGCGCGTGCAGACCTTGATGCGATTGAATCAGTCTACAATTCAATTCGGCACAGGGAACCAACGTAACGTTACGTTACAATAGTGATCATTCCCGATAATCTTGAAGAGCTGGCATTTCGCCGGTCATATTCAGCGCCGGACAACTGATGCCGGCACAGATCGGAGTTGTCTGAATGGAATGGGCGATTGGTATCGGATTGGGCGGATTAGCCGGACTCCATATTTCGACGTGGGGTTTCTACAAGGATGCCCCGTTTGAAGGTTATTCGCTGCTGCGATTTCTCAGGAGTACTTTTATCGGGATCCTGATGGCGGTGCCGGCCATGATGTATTCGGGCCTGGACCTGACCAACCCAGCCCACATGGCCGTATTCTGGGGGCTGGTTTACGTTTTGGAGCGAGCGTTGGTCGAGTATTGGAAAACGTTCCTGCGGACCCAGGACCAGTCAAAATATTTCATTCCGATGCAGTTCCACGTCGGCGGCGAGGTTGTCCACGATCCTCGAAAACGTGTCCTGATCGCAATTGCCTATCTGGTTGGCGTGGGCGCGGTCGTATTTGGTGTCGTACGGGCCAGCCAGGCCGGCCTGGGGTCCCAGTTGTGGGCGATCCTGCTTATCGGGTCTGCTGGTGGCTGGGTGTCGGCATTTGGCGGCGCCTGGAAAGATGCGCCGCTGGAGGGGTTCGAATTGCTAAAATTCTTTCGAAGTCCCGGACTGGCGGCAGGTTTTGCATTGCTTATGAGCCAATACACCGACAGCCTGGCGCTGATTACGTTTGCTGCCCTCGGTTATTGCATTGCGACAACCGAAACCTACAAAACATTCTTTTTCCCGTCAAAACCGCGGGGGAAATTTGCCGGCAAGGATGTCCTGTTCCCTGAAGTCGAGCAATGGCGATGGCGCCTGGTTCCGGTCTATGTCGCGATCTGGATCATTGTCATCGCCATCAATATCGCTGCATTCGTCTGAAAACCAGCCTTTGGTCAATTGTGGTCGGACTGCCCGAATCGATCGAACAGTCCCGGCAGTACGCCCACCGCAGCAATCAACGTACTGAGAATTCCGATGACGGCCAACTCGCCAATTGCGCGCAGGCCAGGATGGTGCGCCGTCAGTAACCCGGCAAATCCAACCATCGTCGTCAATGAACTTGCCGCGACGGCACCTCCTGTTGTTCGCAGGATATAACCTGTCCGACTGGTCCCTTCCTGCCGGAACCGGTGGAACAGATGGACGCCATTGTCGATTCCGATTCCGATTATGCTGGGGATAACAACGATGTTGTAGAAGTTGAATTTCATGTCACGTACATACATGACGATAAACAACCACAGTACGCCCATAATCAACGGTGACATGACCAGCAATCCGCTGCGAATACTTCGCAGGTCCAGGATCACCAGCAAGAGGACCGCGATGATCGTGATCATTACAGCCCTTGGGCCTTCCCGCTGGATCATCAGCAGCATATCGGCAATGATGACATTGGAGTTGGAGGCGTGGTAGGTCTTGCCCGACGGGGCTTCCATCGTGCGAACATCTTCGGCGAACAGGATGGAGTTCCTGCCGTCCTTCAAGGGCACCCCAGGCAGGATATAGGCAAACGTCCCCGTTTCGCCGGATTTCCCCCGGAAAATTCTCAGGACTTTTTCAGGGAGATCCTCGACGGTCAGCGCCTGGACGTCTGTGAGCTCCATCAAACGGTCGATCTGCGAGCGTTCCTCGCCTGTGACCCTCTGCAGGCGTTTGTCGGACAACAATTCCCTGATGTCTGCAATCAGGCCCAGTTTTGTCTCCTGGTCCGACGGCAATGCCGTATAAATAGATTTGAACTTATCGATGGTCGGGGTTGTGTCACTGGCAATCTTTTCCTCGACAAACGCTTGTACTTCCAGCAGTTCCTCGTCGCTTTCGACGAGAACAACGGCCGGGGAGTTCGATTCCTTGAAGATCGTTTTGAGTTTCTTCTTGACTTCCATCGACTCCGGGATCTGTGAACGCAGGTTCGTAAAGTCATATTCGAACTCGATCCGGGGCAACGTTACTGTGCCAACGACTGCGGCAGCTATTCCCGCGAACAAGGCCCACTTCGTCCAACTTGTCCGGGCGGTGCCGGCAGTCGGCAGGATCGTCGCTTTTGACAGGTCCCGGTTGGGCATCAGTTTGTCAAACATCATCAGGAATGTCGGCATTACGGCCGTCATTGACAGCAGCGAAAACAGGACCCCGACGCCTGCAATCAGGCCAAATTCATAAAACCCTTTGAAGTCCGCCAGTGTCAGGGACAGAAATGCGGTACTGGTTGTCAGTCCGGCAGTTACAAATGCGCGGGCAATCAGGTCCATCGAGTCGCTGGCGGCGGTCTTTGCGTCCAGTCCCTGGGCTCGTGATTCCCGGTATCGGGCATACAAGTGAATTCCAAAGTCGATGCCCAGACCAAACAGGACGATAAACAGGAAGACGGTCATTGTGTTCAGGCTGCCGATCAACAACCATGTAAGTCCGAATGTCCAGCAAATCGACATTGCTAACGGGACCCCGATGATAACAACGACAAGTGGTGTCCTGAAGTAGATCACAATGACGGCCAGAACCAGCATGATGCTGACCAGGGCCGACGATTTTACGTCGCTGATAATGACCTCGTACTCATCGATCTTGTTCTTGGTATTGCCGCCATACTTAACAGTGAGCGACGGGTCGTAGGACTTTGGATCGGTCTCGGCGACAATCCGTCTGATCTCTTTGATGAACTTCCTGGCGAATGCCACATTGGTATTTGCACCGTCAGGATAGACATTCAGGACCAGGATCGACTGGTCCGAATTGACGTAGAATCGTTTGTCGTCCGTCGCTGAATACTTTTGTTCATAATCTTCAAACGACAGGCCCTCCTCCTCTGGCGGTGCATCGAATTCGCCGGCCAAATCGAGGTACAGCGGGTTTCGTTTGCGGCGCTCGCGTTTGATGCGCTTGCGAATACGGTTTCGAATGTCCCGGAGTTCGTCCGTTTTGACATAGAGAAGCGCATTCTTCTCGAAGAAATCAACATCGCGCTGGTAGTCGACGACAAGCACCATTTCGTTGTCAGCCAGCACGGGGGCCAGGTCCGACGCATATCGCTTTATCGCCTCAAAGTCGTCACCTTCTATCAAAATCTGGAGGGTTTCGAAGCCTCCGACCTTTTCTTTGATCTTGTTCAGGGTGATGACACTGATGTAGTCGTCGGGCAGCAATGCCGACAGGCTGCTGTTCAGTTTCAGGCGCGAGACACCGACCAATGCCAGGCTTGTCGCCATACACGCGACGAACAGTACGGAATACGGTCTGGACAGCGCGGTTTGCGCGATTCCTTTCAAAAATCGGGCCAGTTGGTCCAAGCTCAGCTCGCAGACGAATGAGACAGTCAAAGACTGGATTATCGCCGGGGTGCACGTGGTTCGCAATCCGGAAACGTCAGGATACGGCGGGATACGCTAGTCAGTTATCCTGATCGACATGCTCAGTGAAAAACCCGCAAGGTCGATGGCAGTTTTCCTGTTTGCTGCAGCGGCGGTGACCGCCGCTGCAGCTTTTGAAGGGAATGGATCGAAGACTGTCGATCTTTTTTTCATTTCCAAGTCCAACAACCTGAATCGGGTAATGTATGAGGCCAGGCTTGATGATCGTTGCCAATTCGATCCTGAAGTTCCTGTACATCCCTACTGGCAACGACTGGAGTCCGGGGCCGGAGAGGTCAGGGAGCTGAAGTGGTTCGAGATCAAATTCGCTTACGGTGTTGAAGTCACGGCACAGTCTGCAAATGAGGTCTGGTTTTCGATTGCGGCTGATCACAGTCGGCCGGTCGTTGTACGATCGGGCCGGTCAGTTGTCGGCTGCCAGGCACAGGCCCTGACGATGATCAATGGCCGGTTTGCAACGCCCATATCCGCCCACGTGGACTTAAGGGAGCGTCGGGTCCTGTTTCCGAAAATCAACTTCGTCGATCTGGTTGGCAGCGACGCGGCTGGACAGGCTGCTTGTGAGCGTGTCACAGAAGTTGCGGTTCGCGGCGTACCGTGCCCAAAGGATTCGCGGCCATAGGCCGAACGAGTGGGCTGGCGATTTGCCCAGTCCTGTCGCAGGTGAGCGGTGATTCTGTTTGAATACCGTTAGGAAAACGTTAAAAGGATGTGACGTATATGCGAGGAATCTTGTCCCTGTCTCTGGCC
>JBFJWU010000308.1:0-4507 GCA_041623475.1 bacterium
GGATTCCTGGGTGTCTGGTGCGTGCTTGGCCATCAGTGGAGGACATGCTACCACCGGGGCAACCGGTATTCCCTGCAAAGTCACGCCGGTACGGCACCGGTTCTCAGGGCGCCGGCGTACCAGCGTCCGATCTTGAGGGCGCCGGCCTTGTGGAACCAGCGGGGGCGATAGTTGGTTAACTTGACAATGAATTTCATGGCGAACCTCCTTTATTCAGGTTTATGCCATTGCGTCCAGGACGTGTCCGACACGTCCAAATAGATTTGCGTTGGGTTGTTCACGGCTCAGTTCGGCGACATGCTTCAGCGCCTTGCGCAGGGTGCGCGGCCAGGATTCCTTTTTGTATTCGATTCCATATTCTTCGCAGATTGCCTGTACCTGGGGCGCCGCTTCACGCAGGCGATTGGTGGGAAAGCGGGGAAACAGGTGATGCTCGATCTGCAGGTCCAGGGCGCCGCACAGCTGCGACACGGGCAGCGGCACATCAAAGTTGTTCGCCGACCCGACCTGCATCGCGTACCACTGGCCGCGCCCGTGGGCCCGCGTGCCTTCGGCATAGTTTGCGACATCATCGCCAACGTGCCCGCACAGGATCGTTGCGGCGCTGTAGACATCACGCATGACCTCGGACAGCCAGTTGCCCAGCAGGACCTTCCAGAAAAACGGCCCGGCCAGCAACGGAAACAGGACATACTCCTTGCCGTAATAGGGGACGAATTTTCGCATCGCCCGCCACGACGCATCCCGGACCGTCGCCAGTGACCGTTTTTCGATAAAGTCAAACTTTTCCGGCCGGCCATTGCCCTGGAAGACATCGACCATGCCGGTGAAGTGCATGTTCATCAGCGCGGCAAAATTGGGGAACAGGAACAGCAGCGTGTAGAACAGCTGGAATCGGTGTCCGGTATTGTGCGGCGTGTGCTCGGTCAGTCGCACGGGGCCAAAGTGGATATCCGGGTCTTTGCCGGCGATGTTGGTGTACTGGTGGTGGGCCTGGTTGTGGCCACGATGCCAGGACGGCTCGTCAATGGGGATACGCCACTTGTATGTTTCCGAATGCCACCGCTCGGCACCGTCGATCTTGTCGAACGCACCGTGCAGGGCGGTATGGCCGATTTCGGTGGCCTCCAGTTGTTTATGCAGCCACAGCGAGATGACACCAGCCGAAAAACCGACCGGTTCAAAGCTGAAGTGGATCAAGCCACGCCCGATCCACTGCAATACATCCGAGCGTCGCTGCATCGACTGGACATAGGCCAGGTCCTCGTCGCCAATCTTCGCCTCGATGTCCCGGCGAACCTTGTCCAGGGCATTGCCGAATTCGGTCATCCGGTCGGCATCCAGGGGCAGGTTGCTCAGGTCGGGCGCAGGATGGCCCGGGCGCGGAGTCGTCGTGGGTGTGGTCTGTGTTGAAGTCTGGGGCATGAATTGTCTCCTGTTGTGGGTTGCCGGGCGTTTGCCAGCCGTTGTGGCTCTTCTGCGGCAACTGTTGTGCAACACTGTTAACCGTTACAGTATTAACTGTAACATAAGAAATGTTTTTGTCAAACGGGCGTTTGTAAACGGGTGTGCGGGGGCAGTCCAGGTCGATTCTCCGTGGCAGGGCTGGCGGGCCGTTCAGGCACCAACCCGGGCGTTGACCCCGCCGAACGTGCGCCGTCGGTCGGAACGCCGGGATGGCCTGGCCACTTTTTCGGGCGTTCGGCTGCCCCGGACCTGTAAAACCTGTGCAAACCAGGTGGAAATCCGGTGGGATCGCTGTGGGGCGGGTTGGGGATTTTCAACCACGGTTTTCCACAGGCGGCCGAATGCCCCGCAAACAGCGGATTTACGGCATTTTAACGTGTTGGCAGGCTGTGGAAAAGGGCTGAAAACACCGATATGTAGTGTTCAAGACCCGCATAAACACCAGATCTTGACATACATGAATTTTTTAGTTAGAATCCTTCCACCGCTCAACTAAAGTGCTTACCATCGCGGTGATCCATTGGAGGGATCCATGCAAGTCGAACGTCGTTTTACGGCCGAAAAGTCCTCGCCGTACGAAGGAGTTGCCTTCGAAACCCGGTCCAGCGAAATCAAGAACATTGATGGATCACTGGTCCGCAAGATAGAAAAGGTCGTTGTACCCAGTTTCTGGAGCCAGGTCGCCACCGACATTATGGCGCAGAAGTATTTTCGCAAGGCAGGCGTTCCGACTGCGGTCAAGCGCAAGCAGGAAAAAGGCGTACCGGCGTGGCTGCAGCGGCGTATTCCCGACGAGGATGCCCTGGATCAGATGCCCGAAGACAAGCGTTTCCGGGGTGAAGAGGATGCCCGCGAGGTCTTCCATCGCCTGGCGGGGTGCTGGACCTACTGGGGCTGGAAGCACGGCTACTTTAACAGTGACGAGGATGCCAAGGCCTATTACGAAGAGATGTGCTACATGCTGGCGCACCAGATGGCGGCTCCCAACTCGCCCCAGTGGTTTAATACCGGCCTGAACTGGGCCTATGGTATTGACGGACCGGCCCAGGGACATTTCTATGTTGACCCGGACAACGGCGAAGTCAGGAAATCCGAGACCGCCTACGAGCATCCGCAGCCGCACGCCTGCTTTATCCAGAGCATCAGTGACGATCTGGTCAACGAAGGCGGGATTATGGACCTGTGGGTGCGCGAAGCGCGCCTGTTTAAATACGGATCCGGCACTGGCAGCAACTTTTCCTCGTTGCGTGCCGAAGGCGAAGCCCTGTCCGGCGGCGGCCGCTCCAGTGGCCTGATGAGCTTCCTGAAAATCGGCGACCGGGCCGCCGGCGCGATCAAAAGCGGTGGTACGACACGACGGGCGGCCAAAATGGTCATTGTCAACGCCGACCACCCGGATATTGAAAAGTACGTCAGCTGGAAAGCCCGCGAAGAACAAAAGGTCTGTGCCCTGGTGACCGGCAGTATTATCTGCGAACGGCGCCTGAACGAAATCATGACGGCCTGCCACGACACGTCTGTCGAATCGGCCGACCGCCTGGACCCGAAAAAGAACACCCTGCTGGCCGCTGCCATCAAGGACGCGCGGCGGGATGCGGTGCCCGACAACTACATTTTCCGGGTCATCCAGTTTGCGCGACAGGGATACGACCAGATTTCCTTTGAAACCTACACCACCGACTGGGATTCCGAGGCCTACAATACGGTCAGCGGCCAGAATTCCAACAACTCGGTCCGTGTGACTGACGAATTCATGGATGCGGTCCACAACGACGCACCATGGCACCTGACCAGCCGGACCAACGGCAATATCGTCAAGACCATCCGCGCCCGCGAACTGTGGGACCAGATCGCCGATGCCGCCTGGCAGTGCGCCGATCCCGGGATCCAGTTTGATACCACCGTCAACGACTGGCACACCTGCCCCAATGACGGCCGGATCAACGGCTCCAACCCGTGTTCGGAATACATGTTCCTGGATGACACGGCCTGTAACCTGGCCAGCCTCAACCTGATGAAGTTCGTCAACGAGGACTCGGGCAAGTTCCTGACCGACAACTACGTCCACGCTGCCCGGTTGTGGACGATTACCCTGGAAATCAGTGTCCTGATGGCACAGTTCCCCAGCTGGAACATCGCTCGGCTCAGCTATGACTTCCGTACACTGGGCCTGGGCTATGCCAACCTGGGCACGTTACTGATGGTCCTGGGCCTGCCCTATGACAGCGACGAAGGCCGTGCCTGGTGTGGTGCATTGACCGCCATCCTGACCGGCGAGGCCTATCGCACCAGCGCCGAACTGTCCGGCGAACTGGGGCCGTTCCCCCGTTACGACAACAACACCGACGCGATGCTGCGTGTGATTCGCAACCATCGCCGGGCCGCCTATGGCGAAGGCCCCGAGGCCTACGAAGACCTGCGCACCCCGCCGGTTGCGATTAACCAGGACCTGGCCCCGGCCGACCTGCTGGAACGTGCCCATACGATCTGGGACTCGGCGCTGAAAATGGGCGAAAAGCACGGTTACCGCAACGCCCAGGTATCGGTGATCGCGCCAACCGGGACGATCGGCCTGCTCATGGACTGTGACACCACTGGGATCGAGCCGGACTTTTCACTGGTCAAGTTCAAGACCCTGGCCGGCGGTGGATCCTTCAAGATCATCAACAAGACGGTGCCGCTGGCGCTCCAGCGCCTGGGCTATGCCGACAGCGAAATCAAGGAAATCTGCAACTACGCCCAGGGGCACGGCACGCTCAAAGGTGCGCCCTGTGTGACGATCACCAGCCTCAAGGAAAAAGGCTTCACCGACGAAGTGATCCAGCGTATCGAAGAGGCACTGCCGTCTGCATTTGATATCAACTATGCATTCAGCCCGTGGCAGATCGGCGAAGACTTCTGTCGCGAAGTCCTGGGCCTGGCACCCGAGGTGATCAATACCCCCGGGGCATCGATCCTGCGCGAGATCGGCCACAGTCGCGAGGAAATCGAGGCGCTCAACGACTATGTCTGCGGCACGATGACTGTCGAGGGCGCCCCC
>JBFJWU010000309.1:0-4488 GCA_041623475.1 bacterium
ACGACGCTGGAGCCCTTGCGGGCCACAGGCGAAAACGCGATCCAGTGGACCGGGCCACCGGCTGATCTTCGCCGACTGGCGATCGTCGATGCAAATGGCCAGACCCAGAAAGAGGTCTGGATCCTGGACCGGAACCGAACGGTAGTCGACATGCGCTCCGGGACAATAGGCGCGTTTTGGGGGTTTGCATCAGGGGATTATGTGCTGCGTTATGACGTGATCGAGTCAAACGCGGCGATTGGGCCCGATTTCCTGATCCTTGGTCGGACGGCAACGTACGAATCGGACGGCAGTTACTTCAGGCAGGAGCACGCCTTCACGGTCGAATAGCGTTTCGAATTGCTCGTTGTCACCTACGTCAATTCGATGCCAATTTGCTGCAGGGCCAAATGCGCTGCGGTCGGGCCAAACAGAATCCCGTTGCGGAACAGGCCCTTGATGATCGCGGTTTTGCCGTCCATTGCCGAATCGACTACAAACCGGTCGGGATCTGCAACCGACCCCGAAGGCCGGATCCCCGCAGATGCGTCGGTCAGTTGGCCGTCGCGAACGGGTGGCCACAACCGTGATGCCCGTTCGATCAACTCACGGACTTCGCCGTCATCGATATTGGTATGGGTCGCTCCCGATTCGGCCGTGCTGCCAATGCGAACCCCACCAGTCCCAGGTACGACATAGGTTTTCTGACCATCAAGATGGTCATACAAGATGCACGGTGGCGTGTTGTCCAGGTCCATTCGCAACAGGATTCCCCGTACGGGAACACCCCAGGGCCTTGCCAGGTTTTCAACCGGCGGTGCCTGCCACCCGGTTGCCAGGACCGCATTCGTGGCCATCTGACGCTGGTCGCCGGTATTAATACAAATCCCTCGTGATTCCCGCCGGATGTCTGCGACCCGTTGCTGGACAACCGTTACACGATCGGTGTCCATTGCTGCGGATTCCAGAGCGTTCAACAACATGCGCGGGTCCACGGCAAACTCCGCGGGTATTCGTGCCAACTGTTCAGCACCCTGGGGTGGCTCGTTGGGCCATTGGTCAACCGGTAACAGTTCCAGACTGGTGCTGGCTGCCAGGTCGTTAAATCGCCGCGAGACATCCGCACCGGCGTACAGCGGAACCAGGACACCGCTGACGGTATCCAGATTGTGGCCGAGTGTTCCAAAAAAGCTGCGATTGAATTCCATCGCGCGGGCGGCATCATCCAGCAGTTCGGGGGACATCAGCTCAGCCAGCGGCGCGTGCATGCCGGCGCTGGTCCACGCTGCCGAATTTTGCTGCATCCCTGGCTCAAACAGGGCAACATCGTATCCCTGTCGCGCGGCCAGGACCGCGGCACACAGTCCGGCGATCCCGCCGCCGACAACGGCGATATCGACTGTCGGTGATGTTTCCATGGAATTCAACGTACGCAACCGTCCCACAGCCAGCAAACTGGCAGAACGCGTCGAGCTGGACATTGACATCATCGATGCCGACGGCTATAAATAAGTAAGTACACACTTACTTTCGTGGGCGCGGCCGTGACCAAAGAAGAAACAGCAAACCAACGTCTGGAAACGGTTCTCGAGCAACGGGATCGTAATCGCCTCGCCGGCGGCCAGGAACGGGTCGACCGGCAACATTCGCGCGGAAAATTGACGGCGCGGGAACGAATCGACCTGCTGGTAGACACGGGTACGTTTACCGAGATCGGGCAGTTGGCATCCGAATATATTGATCCTCGCGTCCCATATGACGGAGTCGTCGCCGGTTTCGGAGAGATTAACGGCCGGATCGCCTGTGTGGCCGCATATGACTTCACGATCCTGGGTGGTTCGATCGGGCGAATGGGCGAACGCAAAGTCGCCCGGCTTCGCGAATGGGCACTGCGGCAGCGGGTTCCGATGATCTGGTTGATCGACTCGGCCGGCGCCCGCATTGACCCGACGGGCCGGGATGTTGATTCGATCAGCGAATTCGCCTGGTCCGGTGCCTTGTTTCGCGAACAGGTGGTCATGAGTGGTGTCGTTCCGCAGATCGCTGCTATGGTCGGGCCCGGTGCGGCAGGTACGGCGTATATTCCCGGGCTGGCGGATTTCGTGCCGATGGTTTCGGGGACCAGTTCGATGGCATTGGGCGGCCCGCCGCTGGTCAAGGCCGCGACCGGCGAGGAGATTTCGGAACAGGAGCTGGGTGGTGCCGAGGTCCATAATCGAGAATCCGGCGTCGCCGACCAGTTGGTGGACAGTGACCAGGAATGCCTGAACATGATCAAACTGTACCTGTCCTATATGCCGCAGAACTGCGAAGAGCGTCCGCCCCGGACAGAATTTGAATTTGAGCCTGCCAGTCAGCGCCTGGATGACAAGGTGTTGACGGTTATCCCAGACAACCCCCGCGGTGCCTACGATGTCAAAAAGATCATCCGGATGCTGGTCGATAATCCAGACCGGATGCTCGAAATGAAACCGCTTTGGGCGCGCAACATTTTTACGGGTTTCGGTCGCATTGGCGGCTTTCCTGTCGGGATTGTTGCCAACAATCCCAGGTTTCTGGGCGGGGTTCTCGACGTGGACAGTGCCGACAAGGCGGCACGATTTGTGAACCTGTGCGATGCCTTCAATATTCCTCTTGTATTCCTGCAGGACGTTCCCGGATTCATTATCGGCTCGCAGGTGGAACGACAGGGCATTATTCGCCACGGTGCGAAAATGCTGTACGCGGTTGCCCGGGCGACCGTGCCAAAACTGACTGTTGTCCTGCGCAAGGGATATGGAGCGGGCTACTTCGTGATGAACGGTCGCGCTTACGAGCCGGACCTGATGCTGGCATGGCCCGGGGCCGAGATCAGCGTGATGGGGCCTGAAGGCATGGTGGGCATTGCCGGGAAAAAAGCGGTCGACGGTGACGACGCAGACGCCAAACGGGAACAGCTGATTGCCGATTTGCGCGAGGGAATTGATGTCAGGCGCGTTGCCCGCAAGGTTTATGTTGATGAAGTTATTGACCCGCGGGAAACACGGATTGCGTTGTATCGGGGTCTGCAGTTAACCCAGAACAAGACGGTCGAACGTCCGGCACGGAAACACGGAGTCGCGCCCGTCTAGACAGGGCACGACCAGAACTATCGGAGGAAGCAATGAGTTACGAGAATATTCTGTTCGATGTCGATGATCGCACAGCGACGATTACCTTGAACCGCCCCGATGCGCGCAATGCACTTAGTCCCCAATTGCTGGTGGAATTGCTGGATGCGCTGGATGAGGCCGCCGACAACGCCGATGTTGGCGTTGTTGTCGTTACCGGTGCCGGTGACAAGGCGTTTTGTGCCGGTGGTGACCTGGGCGGGGGCGGGTCGATGCCGTCGCCATATGAGCGCTACGACAACAGTCGCGGCTTCCTGCAGTTGATGAAGGTCCTGCACGATTATCCAAAACCGACGATCGCAAAAATTAATGGCTACTGCCTGGCCGGGGGCTTTGGGCTGGCCATGTCCTGTGATTTCCTGATTGCCCACGATGGTGTCAAATTCGGTACGCCCGAAATTGACCGAGGGTTGTGGCCGATGATGATCATGGCACCGATCCTGCGTTCTGTGCCCCGGAAACATGCTTTGGAACTGATGCTGCTGGGCGACAAGTTTGATGCGGACCGTGCCAGAGAACTGGGTATCGTTTCGGCGGTTGTGCCGCAGGACCAGTTGGACGCCGAGGTGGCTGACTGGGCATCTAGACTGGCATCCAAGAGCCCCGTCGTAATGAAACTGGGCAAACGGGCGCTGGGGGTGATCGACGGGATGACGTTCGACCAGTCGGTCGAATACCTGAACACGATGCTGTTTGTGAATACCCAGACCGAGGATGCAATGGAAGGCATCATGGCGTTCTTCCAGAAGCGCGACCCCGAGTGGAAAGGGCGCTAGGCGGTACGCTTTGCAACAGGCAGCCGTGGCGGGGGCGCTTGGGGATTGTTGTCAACCACCCACAGCGTCAAAATAGGCCATTTTTCAGGCGGATCGGTGTTTTTTCCGGCCATTGTGTGATCAGGATCACGGAATCCTTGCACTAGCACGGTAAAATAAGCAGCTACGTCGCACTGCGACTACAATTTGCCGCGTATTGATTACCGTTCAGGGGGGTATTCGTGTACGACTTGTCTTTTATCCGGCGTGCCGCGCGGCTCGCCGGAGCTGTATTGTTGATTGCCGGCTGTTCCGAAACGGCGATCCCGATTCCCGGCACCGAACAAGGTGTCGAAATTTCATTGGCTGGCGACGGTGTCATGACCGGCTCTGTCAGCCTGGAAGGCCTGGGGCTTCCCACCGGCGTCGGCAAGGACACCAACCGCTTCTTCGGCGTGGAGCTCGAAGGCATCGAGAACGTGGAGCTGCGCCTGTCCTCGGGTGACGATCACCTCACCGTGGCCGTGGACGAGTACCGCGGCGTGCGCACCGAGGGCCGCGTGCTCAGCCGCGGCGAGGCGCCGGAGTTCGTCGAGGGCACCTTC